>NZ_JADBSA010000272.1:0-10833 GCF_020246945.1 Microcystis sp. M113S1
ATTAGAAAATGATTGGGGTGGTTCGGTTTACTTTATTCTGGATGGTTGGGTGAAAATTCGTACTTACGATGTAGAGGGTAGAGAAGTCACCTTAAATATCGTCGGTAAAGGGGAAATAGTCGGAGAAATGGCCGCTTTAGAAGAATCTACCCGCTCCACCGATGCTATCACCTTAACCACGGCCACAATTAGCAGTATTCCCGCCCAAGATTTTATTAATCTGCTCATATCGGAGCCTTTAGCGGGAATTCGTCTTTCTCAGTTACTGGCCAAGCGTTTACGTCAACTTAACCGGCGTTTACGTTTGCGCGAGGCCGATAGTCTCTCCAGAGTCGTCGATACTTTACTCTTTTTGGCCGAAGGTCAAGGACGAAAAAGCGGCCAGGGTACGATAATTCCTAATTTACCTCACCGGGAATTGAGTAGCATTAGTGGCCTGGCCCGGGAAACCGTGACCCGATCCCTGACCAAATTGGAGAAAAAAGGCCTGATTCAAAGACAGCAGGAATCTCTGTGTATTCCCGATCTGGCCGCTCTAGAAAAAGCGATCACCTAAATTCAGTGATCAGTGATCAGCTTATGTGTCGATTACAGCGTTTCTCGTAAGTAGGTGGTTGGACTGATGACCGAAAGATTAACCAGTTTTGGAGTGGTGCTGGTGACAACCACCAGCGAAACGGAAGCGGAAAACTTAGCGATCGCTTTACTTAACGAGCGATTGGCAGCTTGTGTCAGTATTTACCCGATTCGTTCCATTTATCGTTGGCAGGGACAGATTGAAAACGAGCGCGAATGGCAATTAGCGATTAAAACTGATTTAAAGCAGTTTGAGCAGTTATCGGCGAAGATACAGGAACTTCATACCTATGCAGTCCCAGAAATCATCGCTTTACCGATTGTAGCGGGTTCTCAGACCTATTTAGACTGGTTAGCCTCCCATACGGGTGGGGTGTCAGAATAGACCAATCGGTAAGTTTAGCGAAAAAAATCTATATAATTCTTAATAAACTATCTCAGGAAGCGCAAAAAGTTTTAATCTAGATGCTGATTAAATTTTTAAACATCTGGTTTTAAGACCGATCGCCTCCACGATTGGAGAACTCAGCACATCGTCAAGGGAGATAGTTAAAATCCAATGAGTCTTAAGGCAAGCGGTGGCAGCTCCTTAGCGCGTCCCCAACTCTATCAAACCGTCCCAGTATCTGCCATTACCCAAGCAGAACAACAAGACCGCTTTCTCGATAAACCCGAACTCAATGAACTGATCGCCTACTTCCAATCGGGGAGCAAGCGCTTAGATATTGCCCAAACGCTCACCCGGAACTCCGATCTGATCGTCTCGCGGGCAGCTAACCGGATTTTTACCGGTGGTTCACCCATGGCCTACCTAGAAAAACCCCCCGTGGAAGAATTGGCCCTGGTGGGTGCGGGTAAAGTTACCAACGTCCAGGAAGGGATGAAATTAGGAACCGTTACCTACGCTGAAAGCGGGGCCGGTGGCGGCAGTGGCATACTCGGGGGCTTAAAAGGGATTTTCACCTCTAGCGGCCCGATTCCCCCCGGATTCCGACCGATTAACGTCTCTCGTTACGGTCCGAGCAATATGCAGAAGTCCCTCCGGGATTTATCCTGGTTCCTGCGTTACGTTACCTATGCGATCGTGGCCGGTGATACCAGTATCCTGATCGTTAACACCCGCGGTTTAAGGGAAGTTCTCGAAAATGCCTGTTCCATTGATGCCACCATCGTGGCCCTACAAGAAATGCGGGCCGCTTCGATCGAGTATTTCCAAAGAGACAAGGATGCGGCCACTTTAATCAGTGACTATTTCAATATCCTACTGGGTGAATTAAAAGCCCCCACCCCCTCTAATAAACTGCGTCAGCGTCCCAGTAGTGACCAACAGGGTTTAAGTCTTCCCCAAAGCTACTACAACGCCGCCGAAAAACGGCAAAAGTTTGTCATGAAAACCGGTTTATCGGAGTCGGAAAAATCTTCGATTATCAAGGCCGCCTACAGACAAATTTTTGAACGGGACATCACTCGCGCCTACAGTCAGTCCATTTCTGACCTAGAATCGAAGGTGAAAAACGGCGACATCTCGATGAAAGAATTCGTCCGTCGTCTCGGTAAATCGCCTCTCTACCGCAAACAGTTCTTTGAACCTTTTATCAATAGTCGCGCCTTAGAATTGGCTTTCCGTCATTTCCTCGGTCGCGGTCCTTCCTCCCGGGAAGAAGTGCAGAAATACTTCTCGATCGTCTCTAGCGGCGGTTTAGCGGCGTTAATCGATGCTTTAGTCGATTCTCAGGAGTATTCCGACTATTTCGGCGAAGAAACCGTTCCCTATCTCCGGGGTTTGGGTGCAGAAGCGCAGGAATGTCGTAACTGGGGGATGCAGATCGACCTGTTTAACTACAGCGCACCTTTCCGCAAAGTTCCCCAATTTATCACCACCTTTGCTAAATACGATCGCCCCTTACCGGATCAGCACGTTTACGGTTCCGGAAATGATCCCCTAGAAATCCAATTTGGGGCAATTTTCCCGAAAGAAACCCGCGAACCTAGTTCTAGTCCCGCTCCCTTTGGTAAAGATACCAAACGTATCCTCATCCACCGCGGACCTGCCACTAATAACCAAAATAGCAACCCCGGCGCCCGAGGTGAATTCCCCGGTACTTTGGGACCGAAAGTTTTCCGTCTCAATAACGAGTTACCCGGTTCTAGCAATGGGGTAAGCGTTAAATTTGGCGAAAGTTCCACCCAAAGAGTGATTTTAGCGGCTTATCGTCAGGTTTTCGGTCGAATGCCCTACGAAGGTCAGCGTTTGTCCGTGGCCGAGATTAAGTTAGAAAATGGCGATATTACTCTGCGCGAGTTTATCAAAACCCTAGCTAAATCCGAGGCTTTCCGGAAAATCTACTGGACTCCTCTCTATGTGGTCAAAGCGATCGAATATATTCACCGTCGTCTGCTCGGTCGTCCCACCTACGGTCGTCAGGAAATGAATCAATATTTCGATCTTTGCTCGAAAAAAGGCTTCTATGCTTTAATCGATGCCCTTATCGACAGTCCTGAATATACGGAAGCTTTTGGTGAAGATACGGTTCCCTACGAGCGCTATCTAACTCCCCAAGGGATGCAGTTACGGATGGTGCGTTTGGGCAATCTCCGCGAAGATATCGGCCAAAGAGTTGATAAAGAGGAAACCCCGCGCTTTATTGAATTGGGTACACCTTTGGTCTCGATTCGCACTGAACCCGATATTCAATCTCGTGTCGGTCAAGGTGTCACGGTTCAACGGGAACAAACTAAGGTCTTTAAACTGTTAACTAATCTGGATAAAGTTGCCGTACAAAATACTGTTCGCGCCGCCTATCGTCAGATTTTTGAACGAGATCTCGAACCCTATATCATCAATGCCGAATTTACTGCTTTAGAGAGTAAATTAAGCAATGCTGAGATCACGGTGAAAGAGTTTATTGAGGGTTTAGGTGGTTCGGATCTTTACCTGAAAGAATTCTATGCTCCCTATCCGAATACGAAAGTAATTGAATTGGGAACCAAGCACTTCTTAGGTCGCGCTCCCTTGAATCAAAAGGAAATCCAGAAATATAACCAAATTCTGGCAACTAAGGGATTAAAGGCCTTTATCGGTGCTATGGTTAATAGCATGGAATACCTACAATTATTTGGTGAAGATACGGTTCCCTATCGTCGTTTCCCGACTCTACCAGCCGCTAATTTCCCCAATACGGAACGGTTATACAATAAGCTGACTAAACAGGATAGTGAACTGGTTGTTCCTAGTTTTAAACCAGTAGTTAAGGTTGGTGGCTAATTAGTCCTTGAAGTTAATTAATTTAGCTCGTGTTCAACACGAGCTTTTTTCAGGACAAATTACTGCCCAAAATTTATTATCGTCAATCAAGGGGATAACAATGAGCCAAATTAAAGTTAAAAACTTCGGTCCAATTAAGGCGGGTTTAGTAGAAAATGATGGTTTTATCGACGTTCGGAAAGTAACGATTTTTATCGGTAATCAAGGAACTGGAAAAAGTAGCATTGCTAAATTAATATCAACATTAAGCTGGTTGGAAAAAGCTCTATATCGTGGGGATTTAGAGGAAAAATATGTTATTAAATATAATCGTTTTGTTAAATCTTTTTGTCAGTACCAAAATTTAACCAATTACTTTTTACCCGAAACCCAAATTGAATACAATGGAGATGTTTATAGAATTAGTTTTGAAAATGCTAAATTATCGATCGAGCGTACTGATAATCCAAAGTATCGAGTACCAAAAATTATGTATGTACCAGCAGAGCGAAACTTTTTGAGTGCAGTAAGATGGCCAGAAAAACTCAAAGGACTGCCAGAATCATTATATACTTTCTGGGAAGAATTGGATCGCTCACAACAGGAATTATCTGGCAGTTTGACTTTGCCAGTAGGTGAGGTTAAATTGGAATTTGATAAACTTAATAGACTGGTCAAGATTGTGGGTAGTGATTATCAACTAAATCTATCAGAAGCTTCCAGTGGTTTTCAGTCTTTTGTTCCTTTATTTCTCGTTTCTCGAAATATTGCTTTATCGATTAATCGAACTCAAGAAACTTCCCGCAATGAACTCAGTGGAGAGGAGCAAAAAAGATTAAAAATGGAAATCGAGAAAATTCTCTCTAATGATAATCTTTCCGATGACCTAAAAAAGGCGGCACTAGAAGTGTTATCTTCTAAATACCGCAATGAGTGTTTTGTAAATATTGTGGAAGAAATCGAGCAGAATCTATTTCCCCAATCTCAGAAAAAGATTTTATATAAATTATTTGAATTTGCCAATTTAACCCAGGGAAATAAACTAATTTTGACTACTCATAGTCCTTATATTATCAACGATCTAACCCTAGCTATCAAAGCGGATAAAGTTATCAAAAAAATCCTATCATCAGCGATTTCTAACGCCGATTATCTCCAAGAAAAGCTCAACCAAATTGTCCCGAAAGCCTCTTGTATAGCGGCAGAAGATGCTATTGTATATGAATTAACAGAGCAAGGAGAAATCCGAGAACTTGCTACCTATGAGGGTTTACCTTCTGATGAAAATTATCTCAATCTTTCCCTAGGAGAGACAAATCAGCTTTTTGATGATTTACTGGAAATCGAAGAACAGTTATGAAGATTAATTTCTTTGATAAAAAATGTCAGAGTCAAACCCATCGGCATAAATTTGGAATTTGTGATCGGCCATCTCCCTCAGAAAATCCCGCTTATTTAGATACAGAAAATCCCAGTGATTGGATTGCTATTGTGGAAAACTCTCAAGAAATTGAAGTGACATTTACCGCTATTGATAAATGTATTGAAATTAGAAAACTCGATGGTAGTCGTATGGATAAACGCTGTGAGGGAATGCTGACCTATGCTAATTGTTTGATTTTTGTAGAATTAAAAGAACGAAAGGGGAAAAATTCGGGGTGGGTAGGAGACGGAGAAGAGCAACTAAGAAACACAATTCGGGTATTTATTGAAAATCATGGTATAGAGGATTATTCGTCCAGAAAAGCCTACATTGCTAATAACAAAAAGCCTAACTTTCAGACTTCACAAATGAAGAGGATGGAAAAATTTCGCCAAGAAACTGAGTTTAGATTAATCATTCAAAACACCATCAAAATTGACTGATTTAATTCTATTTGATTCGGTTGCTCTGAAGATATTTATTTTCTAGAATGTAGAGATATCCTAGTTTGATGTTGAATCTCACCCTGAATCCGTTGCCAAGCTGTGATCAACTTTAAACTTTTCACTCAAGGAGCGCGGAATAGAACCAGCTTCTCGAACACCGGCTTGAATTTCTGGTAACTTGATCATTGAGTCTCTGTCCTCAAACTTTTTCTAGGTACTGGTCAATCCTAATTTATACTAAATCCAGTTATCAAAAACTGATTATTTATTCTCCCCTTTGCATGAGTGCCTGTCCTGATATGTTACCTATGCTCAATGGATTTAGGATTAGTATCCTATAATACCAATGCTTGGGAAACTATAAAGAAAATCCCAAGATTAAGCGAATCCCCTGCCGAAAAACGCTATAAGAGAATAAAAAGCGTAATTTTATCTACAAAATTGTTATGACAGTTACCAATAGACAAGAGCTAGAAGAACTCATTCAACAGGTAAAAAAAGCTCAACAACAATTTGCCAACTATAGCCAAGAACAAGTAGATCTTATCTTCAAAAAAGCGGCATTAGCAGCTAACAACGCTCGCATTCCCCTGGCTAAAATGGCCGTACAAGAGACCGGGATGGGAGTAATAGAGGATAAAGTGATTAAAAACCATTTTGCCTCAGAAATCATCTACAACAAGTATAAACACAGCAAAACCTGCGGCATTATCGAAGAAGATAAATCCTTTGGTCTGCAAAAAATCGCCGAACCCGTGGGCATTTTAGCGGGGATCGTACCCACAACAAATCCCACCTCTACAGCCATTTTTAAAGCCCTAATTGCCCTGAAAACCCGCAACGGCATCATTTTTTCCCCCCATCCGCGAGCCAAAGACTGCACCATCGCAGCGGCCAAAATTGTCTTGGAAGCGGCCGTGAAAGCGGGAGCGCCGGCCGGTATTATTGGTTGGATCGATCAGCCATCGGTGGAACTTTCCCAAGCATTAATGCAACATCCCTGCATTAATTTAATCCTCGCTACCGGCGGCCCCGGTATGGTAAAAGCGGCCTATTCTTCGGGAAGACCTTCCTTAGGAGTCGGCGCTGGCAATACCCCCGCTTTAATTGACGAAACCGCTCACATAAAAATGGCCGTTTCCTCGATTATTCTCAGTAAAACCTTCGATAACGGCATGATTTGCGCCTCCGAACAATCGGTGATCGTTGTCGATAGCATCTATGAGGAAGTTCGACAGGAATTTATTGATCGCGGGGCCTATCTTCTTTCCCCCGAAGAAAGGGAAAAAGTCGCCGAGATTCTCCTAAAAGATGGTCATATCAACCCCGATATCGTCGGGCAATCGGTGGAAAAATTAGCCGCTATAGCGGGAATTTCTGTTCCAGAAGATACCCGATTACTAATCGGAGAAGTAGAAAATATTGGCTTAGAAGAACCATTTTCCTACGAAAAACTCTCGCCAATTTTAGCTATGTACCGAGCGAAAGACTTTGAAGATGGGGTGAAAAAAGCCGAAAAACTGGTCTTATTTGCGGGTCGAGGTCATACGGCCGTGCTTTATACATCTCCCTCAAATCGGGAACATATTAAGCGCTTTGAAGACAACGTAGAAACGGCCCGGGTATTAATTAATACCCCTTCCTCCCAAGGTGCGATCGGTGATATCTATAACTTCCGTCTCGATCCTAGTTTAACCCTCGGTTGTGGCACTTGGGGCGGTAATTCCATCAGCGAAAACGTCGAACCTAGCCACCTGTTAAATATTAAAACCGTGGCCGAGCGCCGGGAAAATATGCTTTGGTTCCGAGTACCACCAAAAGTATATTTTAAATACGGGTCATTACCGATCGCTATTCGGGAATTAGCCGGCAAAAAACGGGCCTTTATTGTCACCGATAAACCTCTTTTTGACCTAGGAGTTACCGCAGCTTTAGAGGAAGTTTTAGAAGAAATCGGCATCACGGTTAATATCTTTTATGATGTGGAACCCGATCCTTCTCTAGAAACCGTCGAACGGGGGTTAAATGTGATTAATACCTTCAATCCCGATGTGATTATCGCTATCGGTGGCGGTTCCCCGATGGATGCGGCCAAAATCATCTGGCTACTCTACGAGCATCCAGAGATAGAATTCGAGAGCTTGGCCATGCGCTTTATGGATATCCGCAAACGAGTCTATGAATTGCCCCCTTTAGGTCAAAAAGCTCTGATGGTCTGTATTCCCACCACTTCGGGAACAGGATCGGAAGTGACTCCCTTCGCTGTTGTTACCGATCGCCGTAATAATATTAAGTATCCTCTGGCAGATTATGCCCTAACTCCCAGCATGGCCATCGTCGATCCGGAATTAGTGCTGAATATGCCGAAAAAATTGACAGCCTACGGCGGAATTGACGCTTTAACTCACGCTCTTGAGGCCTACGTCTCGGTTTTAGCCTCAGAATATACTAATGCTCTTGCTCAAGATGCCATCCGACTGCTGTTTAAATACCTGCCCAGTTCCTATCATAACGGAGCTAAAGACCCGAAAGCGCGGGAAAAAGTTCATTATGCGGCGACAATGGCAGGAATGGCCTTCGCTAATGGCTTTTTAGGCATCTGTCACTCCATGGCCCACCAATTGGGGGCAATTTTCCACATTCCCCACGGTTTAGCCAATGCCTTGATGATTTCCCACGTCATCCTCTATAATGCCACCGATGCCCCCTTTAAACAGGCCACCTTCTCTCAGTACAAATATCCTAACGTGAAATGGCGCTATGCCAGGATCGCCCATTCCCTGGGATTGGGAGGAGAAAGCGAGACCGAAAGTGTGGAAAGATTGGTATTAGCGATCGAATGTTTAAAACGGGAAATCGGTATTCCGGCCAGTATTAAAGAGGTAATTCCCGAAACTGAAGCCGAATTTATGGCCAAATTAGACCATTTAGCCGAACAAGCTTTCGATGATCAGTGTACCGGAGCCAATCCCCGTTATCCCCTGATTGAGGACTTAAAAACCCTCTTAATCCAAGCTTATCACGGCAATTTGCCCCTAGAGGTGGCGGTAAATGGTCACGGTGATGTCAGTCTTGCCGATTTGAAGTTAGATCCGCAACCCTTGAGCTTGTAATCTGATCCGATAACGCGATCGATCCTGAGAATACAGGATCGATCGTTTTTTTGACGCCGCTACTGCTAAAAATTATCCTTTTTCCCCCGCAGCCGTGCAAACACTTGTACTGGTTCTCTGCTATCCATGGTCATTTCCAAAGCGGGACTATCCCAGCGCAAAAAAGGATTAGTCAGCTTTTCCGTCCCCAAAATTGCCGGAATCGTGGGAATATCTTGAGCGCGATTTTTCTCCACTTCCCGATAACGCTGTTGCAGAGCAGCATTATTAGGGTCAACTGTCAAGGCAAACTTTAAATTATTTAACGTATATTCGTGAGCGCACCAAACCCGGGTCTGGTCAGGCAGCGATCGCAATTTAGTTAAAGAAGCCACCATTTGCCCCGGTGTTCCCTCAAATAAACGACCACAACCCCCAGAAAACAGGGTATCACCGCAGAATAACTCGCCGTAATCTCCGGGGTTAACCGGGGGAAAATAATAGGCAATATGAGCGCGAGTGTGGCCGGGGACAAAGAAAACCTCGGCCCAGCGACCGGCAAATTCCACCCGGTCCCCCTCCTCTAAAAACAGCTGCTGGCCCGGAATGCGACCGCGATCCTCCTTTCCCCCATAAACACAAAGATGGGGATAACGATTAATTAAAGCCTGATTAGCCCCCACATGGTCGCCGTGGTGATGGGTATTGAAAATAGCGACTAAATCCACCTGTAAAGCCTCTAATCGCCTGAAAACGGGTTCAGGTTCGGCTGGATCCACCACGGCCGCGATTTTTTGTGCGCGATCGTAGAGGAGAAAAATATAATTATCGGAAAGGGCGTTAAGACGTTCGATCTCCATGGTAGAATCTTGGGCTAAGGTTTAACTCGATCATACCTATAGCAGCCGATGGCAGCATCTTTTAGAAATCAGGCTAGAAGCCTCAACCACTGGGACAAAATCTTAAATGTGGCCGATGTAGAATAATAACTATAATAAAAGTGTAATAAAAGTGTCATAAAAAAGCAGTGAATTTATAGTAGTTATGACGATCAAATTTCGGTTTCATCCAGAGAAAGCAGTTGAAGCCGCTGCTATACTCTTAAAGCTACACGGCAAACAGATGAAGTATTTAGGGTTGCTGAAAATGCTCTATATAGCTGACCGTCTTGCTTTAAAAACCATGGATCAACCAATTACCGGGGATAGATATGTATCAATGGATTATGGACCGGTTCTCAGGGGTGTTTATGATTTGATTAAAGGACAACCCGTGGACTCTGCCTTGCCCCTGTGGTCGAAATATATTTCTCCCCGGGATTCTCATTATGTTGACCTGCTGCAATATCCCGGCAATGAAGAACTCTGTGAAGAAGAAGAAATGATTCTTAAACAGGTTTACAACACTTTTGGCCGTCTCAATCCCTTTCTTGTAGCCGAATGGACTCACGATCTACCAGAATGGAAGGATCCCCATGGTTCCGCTATTCCAATTTCAGTAGAGGATGTTTTGCGATTTATGGGTAAAACAGAGGAAGAAATCGAAGATATTAGCCAAGAAGCCCAGCGAGAAGCCTATTTAGATGGAGCTTTACATGGCTAGTCTGGTTGTCAAGCTGGGGGATGCCTTTTTAATCGATACACCCCCTAATAAGCAACATCTCTACATTGCGATCGCAAAGACTTCTGAAAATAGATATTTATCTTAAATGTCGGGTGAAGACCCTCAGTTTCACTGACGGGATGAAACCCGACCAATATAGAACAGCGAAGCACCACTAAATCCTTGACAGTTTTGTGCTGGATATGTTAGCATAAAGAAAGTTGTTTGAGGTCGATAAACAATGATTGTTTTAGAAATGAAAGCAGTCGTCAAACCAAGTCAGTGTTCTGCCATTGATGAAGCTATTCTTACAGTACAATTCATCCGTAATAAGGCTTTAAGGCTTTGGATGGATGCCAAGAGAGAAGACAAAATCGATAAATATTCTCTCAATAAATATTGTGCAGTTCTCGCCAAACAGTTCAAGTTTGTCGATACTCTAAATTCTAC
>NZ_JADBSA010000273.1:0-3398 GCF_020246945.1 Microcystis sp. M113S1
CTTGACCATCGAATTGGTAAAGGTTCTGTGCATTTGGCTAAATAGATTTGTTTGTCTTTGAACTTAAAAGCTGACTTAGTAAATTCGGCACTTCCTCCTTGATGTTTTTTCTTAAAGTTAGGATACTTAGGACGACCAGCAAAGAAGTTAGTGAAAGCTGTTTGTAGATGTCTTAACCCTTGTTGTAAAGGTACACAGCTGACTTCATTGAGAAAGTCTAATTCTTCTTGCTTTTTCCAATCGGTCAACGTTGAAGACGTTTCAGCATATCCTACTCTTTCTTGTCTTTCATACCATGCTTGTGTTCTGAGATGGAGAGGTTTATTGTAAACTAATCTTACACAGCCCAAGGTGCGCCGCAATAGCGACTCTTGTTCGGGTGTGGGGTAAAATCATCGGTAAGAATAGGCTTTCTCCATATTTCACATTCTGGCATATATTTTGTAAATGTGCTAATATTTAACAGTAAAGCCGTCGTAGAACGACGGGGTTTCAGACCCAAAATTTTCGATGAAAGGCTATGGGTATCAGCATCCTGAGAATCTGGGCGATCGCAGCTAATGGTTTTCGCGAGGTTATTCGCGATCGAATTCTTTACTTTATCGGGTTTTTTGCCTTGTTGATGGCCTTCGCTTTGCGTTTATTACCGGAAATTGCGGTGGGAACCCATCAGAAAATCTTTCTTGACTTGGGATTAGCCGCTATCGGGTTATTAGGGGTAATGGTTGCGGTTTTTGTGGGTACAGGGCTAATTAATAAGGAAATTGACAAGAGAACTATTTTAGTTTTGATTCCCAAACCCCTGAGTCGGGCCGAATTTATCCTCGGTAAACACTTGGGTTTGTCCGGGGTTTTAGCGGTGATGTTGGGGGTAATGTTGGTGATTTACTTGCTGATGTTGCTGGGGATGAAAGTATCTTTTCAACCTTTACCCCTGATTGTCTCGGTTTTCTATCTCGGTTTGGAATTAATTCTCATCGCGGCCGTGGCGATCGCTTTTGGGGTATTTACCAGTTCGATTATAGCCACGTTAATGACTTTTGGGGTCTATCTAATGGGTCACATCAGCAAAGATCTGATCCAATTGGGTATAATCAGCAAAAATCCCAATATCCTCGCTATCACCAAAAATATTTATCTAATTCTCCCAGATTTAGAGAGATTGAATTTTAGAAACGAGGCCGTTTATGGTTTGCTGCCTAGTGCTGATGTCTTAATCGGTAATGCCCTCTACAGTCTCGTTTATACTGGTCTATTATTGGGCATCTCCATCCTCATCTTTTCACGACGACAATTTTAAATAGCGTTGCTGAATCAAGGGATGAATGGCAACTGTGCAGGTTCCCGTGCCAAAGTTAGTTTGGGTCTAGGTTTTAAAAATCCCAGCAAAGAGGATTCAGATATCAAATCAGCAACGCCTAAAATTGTCCTGGCAGAAAAACCGCTCATCGCTGGTAGGAATGGTCAATATCGATTAGTTTATAGACATTATTAGCCATGAAATTAAAGGCACAACTGCATATTTTAAGTCGAGACGCGGTCAATTACGGACTGGCAACCGTAGTCATGGAAGAAGCGGTTAATCCCGTCCTCGCGGCCGTGGCCAGACAGTTAAAACATTTACAATACTATGTGGTTCAGAATAGCCAGGGTGATTGGTTACTAACCACCTTAGCCCATCGGCAGCAGCCGCAACAGGAGAAAAGGGTAATCTATGCCTTTGCTACGGAAAAAATGGCCATATCTGCTCAAAATACCCCCAATTCACCCCTATCAACGCTCCTGATTCCCGTAACCCATCTTTTATTCCAATTATTTGCCCTAGAAAAAGTAGATAGTATTATTTTTCTGGAAAATGCACACACCGCTCAAACGGGAAAAGAAATCACCCGCACTGAATTAAGGGCCAATATTGAAAAACAACTGCAAAAACTAGCGACAATTCCTGCCAATCTTGCTTAACTTGGTTATCATTAATCGAGGTCAATTAGATGTCACCAGAGACTGTTTGGGCTGCCAACTTGAGTCTATTGTAACCAGAGAGATTTTTGACAAAGGAAGGTGTCGCTAGTGTGGGCCACACTTCACCCCATCAGATATAGTAGAAGTACAGTATATACATTCTCAACAATACGGTGGTCAGGATGAATACAAAAACCCCCAATTACTAGACCGCCAGTGTCAGGATGATAAAACGGCTCTCCAGTGTCAAGCTGTATCCCTAACAATGGAGCAGTAAAACTAGGAGCCGTGTGAGGTGAAAGTCTCACCTACGTTTCTCAAGGGGAGGAGATGGAGTTGACTCTATTCTCGAACCCTAATGGATAGATTGGACTCTATCAGTATCCGCCGCTACTAATACCTTAAATCTTAGCCAGAATGCCAGATTTACACTTGCTTAATTCTCATCCACAGGCCCTAGAAACTGCCTTCATCCCCACTGCCGACCGGTCTTTTTCCTACCCTCTATCCCTCGACCTCGCTACAATTAATCAACGTTTTGACTCCGCTAACGCCGCGGAAATCGTCGCTTGGGCGGAAGCCACCTTTGGGGAAGGTTTGGTGATGAGTACCAGTTTCGGCATTCAGGCGGCGGTAATGTTGCACCTCGTCACCGCAATTATCCCCGATATTCCCGTCATTTGGATCGATACCGGCTATCTTCCCCCGGAAACCTATCAATTTGCCGAAGAATTAAGCCAACGCCTCCATTTAAACCTGAAAGTTTATCAATCTCCCCTCAGTCCCGCCCGCATGGAAGCAATCCACGGTAAATTGTGGTCAAATAACGATCTGGACTCCCTCAATCTCTACGACAAAATCCGCAAAGTGGAACCGATGCAACGGGCCCTGAAGGAATTAAAGGCCGCCGCTTGGTTAGCGGGTTTGCGTCGCGACCAAACCGACCACCGCAAAACTCTCCAATGGGTCAATCAACAGGGCGAACGTTACAAAATATTACCGATCCTTGACTGGAATGCCAAAACCATCTACGAGTATCTGACTAAATACGATCTTCCCTACCATCCCTATTTTGATCTGGGTTATGTCTCCGTCGGCGATTGGCACTCCAGTCGGCCTTTAACCGCCGATGATAGCAACGAACGAGACACCCGTTTCAAGGGTTTAAAACAAGAATGCGGTCTTCATTTGCCCTTAACCCCCGGAGAAGCACAAAGTCTCGACGCAAGCTCCCTATAACTGCCAGGGTGGGAAAATTGCCGGTGCGATCGGTTCCTAGACGTTAGACAATGGTTATTGACATCCTCACCGCCGTAAACGGACGGTGATTCCCAAACCTCACGATTTAGGTTTCTGCTTCTTTCCCTTGCGGGGTTCCGCACCTGCCTTAACAGAGTAAATCTGTTCTGGTCTTATGGTCGCTCTACAGACTGACA
>NZ_JADBSA010000274.1:0-13712 GCF_020246945.1 Microcystis sp. M113S1
AATCTAAAAACCTTGTTGGGTAAGACTTTTAGACCTTTTGTCAATCAAAAAGTACTGGATATGGGAGTGATCGGGGGGAAATTTAGGCACTTTTTCCCTGAAAATTAGGTAATTGGCCACCTCAAAACTGGTAAAACCCCACACCCCACACCCCACACCCCACACCCCACACCCTGCCACCACCGAAAAACTTTTTGCCGCAAACCCTAACTAACCTCCCTTTTTATCGATACTATTCACCCAGATTACAGAGGTCGATAGACACGGTAATCAATATTGGGGAAAATATTATCGATTTCCTCGACTTTTTGCAACCAACCGGCATCAATCTTCTCGGATTTCACATCTTCATAGATTTTATTTAACCGCAGCAGGTGGGAACGAGTGCGCCGGACAGCATAGGGAACCATTGTACCGGTTCGCATAATAAAGGCCCAGTCAGAAGATTGTGCTAATAATAACTCCCGGGCTGCCTGATTTAAAGCCCGTTCCTGCAATTCATCCTCCGCTTCATGATGACTTAATTCAATCATCCGTTCCGTGCCTTTGTGTAGGTGAGGATAGATCCAAGCGTTAGTTTCATTCAGCCAGTATTCATGGAAACCCTTATAACCCCAACTGGATTGGGAAGGACGACAGACCTGCTGATTGGGGTTAGCCCGGAGATAATCGGCTAAATGGGTCATTTGGTAGATATTTTGGTCATACCAAGACTTACGGAACAGAAAATCAATAAACCAGGGTCCCTCATACCACCAGTGACCGAATAACTCGGCATCGTAGGGAGAAACAACAAGGGGAGGACGGCCCATAATTCCGGCTAAACTCTCCACTTGCCGCTCGCGATTATACATAAAATTGCCCGCGTGTTCGGCGGCTTTTTCTTTGGCCCAGTAGGGGTCATAAAGCCCTTTTTCCGATAAACCACCGTCCCGGCTAGTAATTTTGTGGTATTTGATGCCGATATTCTTGCGTTGACCGTTGGGCATGATATAGGGCTTAATATATTCGTATTCCGCTTCCCAGCCCAAATCTTTATAGAATTCCCGATAGACCACATCCCCCGGATAACCAACTTGGGAAGACCAAACCTGTTGAGAAGATTCGTGGTCACGACCGAAAGCAGCCACCCCGGTTTCCGTGAAAATGGGCGCGTAACTGCCGTAACGGGGGCGAGGACGACCGTAGAGAATACCGTGGCCATCGACGAGGAAATAACGAATGCCCGCATCGGCTAACATTCTTTCTACCCCTTCATAGTAGGCACATTCCGGCAACCAAATGCCCTTGGGACGACGACCGAAATTTTCTTCGTAGTGTTGACAGGCCACCTCAATTTGCGCCCAGACCGCTTGCGGGTACATTTTCATCAGGGGCATATAACCGTGAGTCGCACCACAGGTGATAATTTCTAGGTTATTACTGTCGAGGAATTGTTTAAAAGCTTTGACCAGATCTCGATCGTATTTTTCCCAAGTTTGTCGGATACTTTGGAAAGATTCAGCGTAATATTCGGCTAAGTAGCGAATATGGCCATTGTGTTGATTATGGTCGATTTCTTTAGCAATTAATTCTTCTAACTTACCTAAGTGTTCTTCATAACGCTCTTGCAGTAACGGATCCCGCAGCATCGACACCAAAGGCGGAGTCATGCTCATGGTCATTTTAAAATCGATACCGTCCCGCTTGAGACCTTCAAAAACTTGCAGCAGAGGGATGTAGGTTTCTGTGATTGCTTCGTATAACCATTCTTCTTCGAGGACGTAATCGCTTTCGGGATGGCGGACGAAAGGGAGATGAGCGTGGAGAACTAGGGCAACATAGCCAAAAGCCATAGGATTTCTTCTTAGAATTAAGGAATAAAACTTTAAGATTAGGTTGAGTAGATTTTATACTATCTTAAGCTTCTACAATAAAGAATATGATAAAAGTCGATCGATCGTCGATCGATCTCGTCAATCCCTAGGTTTACTAATTTTCCGATGCTCCCATCTAACGAGCCACTGACTGCTTTAGGGAGAGAGACGTTGTCGCCTCTCTCGATTCAACTTTTGCTGTTTGTTGATGACCGTCCCAGTTCTCAAGAAATTATCCGTCAAATTCAGTCCTATCTCCAGTCTTTAAAGTCTGATTACCCGATTGACCTACAAATTATCGAAATTCGCCAGCAGCCTCATTTAGTCGAACATTTTCGCCTTGTAGCTACCCCCGCCTTGGTCAAAATTGCCCCCGTCCCCCGCCATACCCTCGCGGGCAGTAATCTGGTGGAACAGTTTAAAAAATGGTTGGTACGCTGGCAAAAAGCGATTAAAGAGGAGGTCAAAAATCATCACGCTGAGGATGCACAAGTTCAAGAGGTGGAACATTCGGGCGAACTCATCCGCATCGCCGATGAGGTTTTTCGTCTCAAACAAGAAAAGGAAGAATTATTAGAACAATTAAAATTTAAAGACCAAATTTTGGCTATGTTAGCCCACGATTTACGCAGCCCTCTCACCGCTGCTTCCATCGCTGTGGAAACCCTAGAATTAGCCTATCATCAACCAGATACGGAGCGCAGTCTGCAATTACGAGAACAACTGCACCAACAGGCCCGCAAACAGTTCCGGATTATGAACCGTTTGATTACGGATATTCTGCAAGCTTCTAAGAGCATGGCGGCGCAATTCACTCTCCAACAGAGTAAATTTTATCTCCAATCCCTCTGTCAGGAAATTTTGTCTCAATTTACCGATACTTTTCAGGAAAAGACTTTAATTCTCCAAAGCGATATCCCCCAAGATCTGCCCCCCGTCTATGCTGACGAGGAGTTAATCCGACAGGTGATTATTAATCTCTTGGAGAATGGGATCAAATATACCCCCGCTGGCGGCGCAATTACCCTTTCTGTCCTCCATCGTACTACTCAAAAAGTACAGGTAAGCATCAGTGATACCGGCCCCGGCATTCCCGAAGAAAAACAAGAGCATATTTTTGAGGGTCATGTGCGTCTCAAACGGGATGAGGGTAAAGAAGGTTATGGCATCGGTTTATCGGTCTGTCGCAAGATTATTCGCGCCCACTACGGTCAAATTTGGGTGGATAGTGTCCCCGACCACGGCAGTAGTTTTCACTTCACCCTGCCAGTTTATCGCTAAAATGCTCCGCTAACCAAGCATCAATGTCCCCTAAAACTAAGTCGGGGATTTCCCAGGGGAACAGATGGGCCGTATCTGGGTAACATTTCCACCCAGACAGTTTCAGGTTTTCGGCCGTTTCTTGGCTCGAGGCACTGGTAATATGGCGATCCTTTGCCCCCGCCAGAACTAGGCAGGGAATTGTAATTTTGTCAAGAGATTTTAAACAATTGTAACCTTTTTTTAAAGCCCGATTTAAAGCGCGATCGGCAAATGGAGAAGTGCGTAAGTAGGCAGGAACAGCATCTTGAGCGAGGTATTGATAGGCGATCGCTTGATGTTGTGAAAAAAGGTACTGAAACAGGGAACGACGAGCAAAAGTATCAATATTCCAACGCCATCCCGGTTTGATCTGATTGAGAATTGCCGCAATCCCCGTCAAAACTAAATCTGTGGTGGTGATAGGAGGATGACTACCCCAAGGCCGCGCGGCCGAGGCCACTAGAATTAAACCAGGAAAGCGCTCCGGATGCCGCAATACTAATTCCAGTGCGATTATACCCCCCAAAGACCAACCGAGAATTAAACATTGCTGGATTTTTTGGCGATCGAGCAGCCCGATTAAATCCTCTAGATGTTCTTCTAGCTGAAAATCGCGGCGATAACGACTTTTACCGTAGCCGCGCAGATCCGGGGCCAGGGTTTGCCAGCGTTGGCAAAAATGATCGGTAAATACAGACATACTGGCTGCCGAACCGGGATGACCGTGCAGACAGAGGAGCGGATAGCCATTACCTTTGATGTTAACGTTTAGATCGATCGACATTGATCAGTTATCAGTTATCAGTTATCAGTTAAGCTAAGACGTATTTAAACCGCTTATTCTTAGATTAGCCGAATCTCCTCCAATTCCTTTACTGTTGCAAGAGTGCAAGAGCGCAAGAGTGCCTCGTCTGGCCCAAGCAATTTAAATTACGAACAGCTTAAGCGAGCAGTATTAAATAGCAGTTTCCTACTGTCTTTTCACTGTTCACTGCTTACTGTTTACTGATCACTGATTATTGACTGGGATATATGAGCGATCGAGTCTCTGGTAAGTCATACTAGAGAATGGGAGAGAGTTGGTCTAGAGGTTGCGGGATCATTTGATCAATGATTCCGAGGAAAGTCCGAACTCCCGAAAGACCACACTTGCTGGATAACGTCCAGTGCGCGCGAGCGTGAGGATAGTGCCACAGAAAAATACCGCCTCCTTTTTCAGTAATCAGTAAACAGTAACGAAAGTAAATTCACTGATAACTGATCACTGATTGGGGGTAAGGGTGCAAAGGTGCGGTAAGAGCGCACCAGCAGTATCGAGAGGTACTGACTCGGTAAACCCCGGTGGGGAGCAAGGTGGAGGGACAAAGGTTGGTCTTTTTCCTGTCCCTTTTTTAGGAACCGCTTGAGGTAATTGGTAACAATTATCCCAGATAGATAACCTCTATTCCAACAAAGGTAAAAGCGATTTTACTGCTGTTGGGAAATACAGAATTCGGCTTATGTCTGACTCTCTCCTTTATCAGTTATCAGTTATCAGTGATCAGTTATCAGTTATCAGTGATCAGTTATCAGTGATCAGTTATCAGTGATCAGTTATCAGTATTCAGGAGTTAGTTATCAGGAGTCAGGAGTCAGTATTCAGGAGATAGGAGATTGCTTTTATTTATTCTCCCCATCCCCCATCCCCCATCCCCCATCTTCCCGCTCCCATGTCCTTAAGTGATCCGCGTCGCCAAAAACAATTAAAAACCCTAGTGGAAAAGCTGGGTTTATCGGCTGATGTCCCCGTCAGGTGGGATTTATTAGATTTAGCTCTAACTCATCCCAGTATTTCCCGTGATAAGAATTATGAACAATTGGAATTTGTGGGCGATTCTGTGGTAAGACTCGTGGCGGCGGAGGTATTGTTAGAAACCTATCCGGAGGCGCTAGTGGGAGAATTTGCCGCCCTGCGATCGATGATGGTTAGCGATCGCACTCTGGCGGAATTTGCGGATCGCTACGGTTTCGAGCGTTATTTGTTGGTATCAAATAGTACAAGTATTGATCATGCGGGGCGAATTTCCCGACTAGCAGACGCTTTTGAGGCGGTCTTGGGGGCTTTATATCTTAGTACACAGACTATGGTTTTAGTGCGTTCTTGGCTAGATGAACCCCTAAGGGAAAAAGCGGCCGAAATTCGTCGAGATCCGGCCCGACAGAATTATAAGGATGCCTTGCAGGAGTGGACACAAGCAAAATACAAAAAACTGCCGCAATATTTAGTAAAAGAAATCAATAGTTTAGATCAAGAACGTTTTTGTGCGGAAGTGTGGTTAAATGAGCAGAAATTAGGAGTGGGAACCGGCAGAAGCAAAAAAGCGGCGGAACAGGCAGCGGCGAAATCGGCTTTTCTAGAAGTGGTTAAAGGCTAAATGAAGGTATTTTTACCTAACGGAGGAATTGCCAGAGGCGAATTTTAAGATCATAATTACCACTAGCCAAATACTGCCCATCGGGACTAAAAGCCAGAGATTCCACCCAGTCGGAATTATTATCAAACCAGGCCAACTGTTTACCCGTCGTCACATCCCATAAACGCACACCGTCATTACTGGCACTAGCGAGAATTTGTCCGTTAGGATGGAGTGCGAGGGAGCGAATTCGGGACGTATGACCGATGAGGGTAAATAATAACTTATTATTGCTCGTATCCCAGATTTTAATCGTGCGGTCTAAACTACCCGTAATTAAATTTTTACCGTCGGGAGTGTATAAAAGCTTGCTAACCGCTTGGGGATGGGCGGAAAATTTCGATAAAAATTTGCCCTCGCGGATGTCCCAAAAATTTACCTCACCGTTTTCATGACCACTAGCAAGGGTGACACCATCGGATTTCACCCCTAGGGAATAAACAAAATTACCCACCCAATTTAAACGATAGAGGGGACGGCGGGGAGGTTGCACTGTCCAGAGGCGAATTCCTTCCAAACCACCACTAATTAATGTTTTACCATCGGGAGTAACGGTGAGGGCGAGGACAGTATTACCGTGTTCGAGGGCAACTCCTAAATACTTGCCTTCCACCAGATTCCAAAAATTAATGGAACCATCTAAACCGCTACTAACTAATAATCTTTCGTTGGGACTAATGGCTAAAGCTTTGACGCTGGTTCTTTGGGCGCGAGTTTGGGAGACTTTTTGCCCTGTTTTTACTGACCAAATTCTCAGGAGAGGATCCGTATCACTACCACCAGCGAGAACCAATTGGTTATCGGGGCTGAAAATCACAGCATTAGGGGTGGATTGTTGCCCTTCTAAGGTTTTAGCGAGGGTAAGTCTGCCTAAACCTTCTACTAGGATAGTTTCTGGGGTTTTTTCGCCACTTTCAGCCGCGGGTTTAGGGGGGGCAATAGGACTTTGGGCATGACTAAGCTGATGTTGCCCAATTGTCAGCGTGGTTAGAACACTGACCACAATTGCCCCGACAAGTTTCTCCCCACCGATAAATCGGAATTTCATAAATTTAGTTGAATATTAACAAATGAACGGTGCTATAGATTCTAGCCTTTGAGGGGATTGGTTGCCAAGCAAGGTGAGATTTTTGAGCTAAGAAGGTCGATTTTTTTCGTTTTTCAGGGTTGGTAAAGCCACTTGACCCGATTGGGGCGGTAAATAATATCTTGCTGCTTCTTCTCTGTTGATTACCTTGCTTTTTTGGCTCTGTTGCCACCGGGCTAAAATAGCGATCGCCATAATCGTTGCCCCTAAAGATAGCAGTGTCCATCTTTGTCCTACAACCCCGATGATGACATCTACTGCCGCTGCGGTAAAGATAAAGCTAGTTATTGGTTCTTGACGGTAAGCTTTCTTGAGAAAACGCGGCCAGAGGAGATTACTCATTTTATCTATTATTTCTACGGTTTCGATAATTCCAGCTTATCCTATCATCCTGAAAAATGTTGTCGATCGAGGTGATGGGGGGTTTTCAGTGAACAGTAAACAGTGAACAGTAATCAGTGAACAGTAATCAGTAATCAGTGAACAGTATGTCTCGTGCAAAAATCAAAAATCTTCTTTTAGGTGAGGACAATCCGAGACAAGAGGAGAAAAAAGACAAGAGACAACTACTAAAACCATAAAACCTAAGATTATGTCAAATTTATCTCAAGTTTTCGATATTTTGAACTGATAGCGGCTCGATAACTGACTTTTGCAGGAGGTCTAGTAAACAGTGAACTGAAAACTCGGCTCTGATAGGCTGATATAGTAGCTATCGGAGACAAAAGTTAGTTTGCATCTAGGTTTAAAAATCCCAGAAAAGAAGATTCGCATATCAAATCAGCAAGGCCGAATAATATTAGAGATTCTACTGCTGAACTGCAAATAATCACCCCCAGAGAATCCGATCCTTTAACAAATACAAAGAGACGATACCCCTTCAAAACCAGTTGATAGGATTATGGTAGTGACCGAAATCAACTTTTAAGAATCTATAATGGGCTTTATTGTCCATTATTATCTAAATAACGGACTAAAAGCCTGTTATATGCACTTTTCCTCGGTATTATCATGGCCTATCCTCTCTACGTCGCTTTTATTTGGCATCAACACCAACCCCTCTACAAATCCTGTCAAACTCGCACCGATGCTTCGGGACAATATCGCTTACCCTGGGTGCGACTGCATGGGGTGAAAGATTATCTCGATTTAATCCTGATTCTAGAACGTTTTCCCAAATTACACCAAACTGTCAACCTTGTCCCCTCTTTAATCCTGCAATTAGAGGATTACGTCAACGGACTAGCGATAGACCCCTATCTTGCTCTCACCGTCACCCCGGAAGCGCAGTTAACCCTGGCACAAAAACACTTTATCCTCGAACACTTTTTCGATGCTAACCATCGTACCCTGATCGATCCGCACCCCCGTTACGGGCAATTATACGCACAGCGTCAAGAAAACGGTCATAGTTGGTGTATTAGCCATTGGAATCTGCAAGATTATAGCGATCTCTTAGCTTGGCATAACCTCGCTTGGATCGATCCTATCTTTCACAGTGACCCAGAAATCGCTGCCTGGTTAGAACAGGGAAAAAACTTCACTTTAAGCGATCGCCAGCGAATTATCTCCAAACAGCGTCAAATTCTGCGTCGTATCTTGCCGCAACACCGGTTAATGCAGGAAACCGGACAACTAGAAATCATTACCAGTCCCTACACCCATCCAATTTTACCCCTGCTGGCCAACTCGGAAGCCGGCCGGGTAGCAGTGCCGAATATGACCCTTCCTCGGCAATATTTCCACTATCCTGAAGATATTTCCCGTCATCTCCGGAAAGCTTGGCAAATCTATATCGATCGCTTTGATAAACATCCTCGAGGACTTTGGCCCTCGGAACAATCCGTTAGTCCCGCGATTCTCCCCGCTGTCGCTAAACAGGGTTTTCAGTGGTTATGTTCCGATGAGGGGGTGTTAGGTTGGTCTCTGGGACATTACTTTCATCGCGACGAAAAAGGCAATATTAGCGAACCAGAATTGCTTTATCGTCCCTACCTTCTGGAAACTAGCAACGGCAATTTATCGATGGTTTTCCGCGATCATCGTCTCTCGGATCTGATCGGATTTAGCTATAGTGGCATGAAAGCGCAAGAGGCCGCTACAGACTTAGTTAAACGCCTAGAAGCGATCGCCGAACAACTGAAAACCAACGCAGAAACCACGACGCTAGAAAAACCCTGGTTAGTTACCATTGCGCTAGATGGCGAAAACTGTTGGGAAAACTATCATCAAGACGGTTTACCCTTCCTAGAGAACCTTTATCAACTTTTAAGCGACCATAAAGAGATCGAATTAGTCACCGTCTCCGAATATCTCGATCGCTTTCCCGCTAATGCAAAAATCCCTGTCAATAAACTTCATAGCGGCTCTTGGATCGATGCCAATTTTACCACTTGGATCGGCGATCCCGCTAAAAATAAAGCTTGGGAATATCTAATTTTAGCCCGTCAAACCCTCGCTAATCACCCGGAAGCGACGGAAGATAATAACCCCGACGCGTGGGAAGCATTGTATGCAGCGGAGGGTTCCGATTGGTTTTGGTGGTTTGGTTATGGCCATTCCTCCAATCATGACGCAATTTTTGACCAACTTTTCCGCGAACACCTGATCGCTCTGTATCAAGCTTTAAATGAGCCAATTCCCTCCTATTTGCTCGAACCGGTGGAAGAACACGGTAGCAAACAAAGTAATCGTCCTGAGGCTTTCATTCACCCCATTATCGACGGTTTTGGAGACGAACAGGATTGGGATAAAGCTGGACGGATCGAAATTGGTGGAGCCAGTGGTACAATGCACCGGGTCTCGTTAGTACAAAGGGTCTTTTTCGGTTGGGATCACCTCAATTTTTATCTGCGTTTCGATTGGAAACCGGGGGCAGAATTAGGCAAAGATATCCCGCCTGAAGTGCATTTATATTGGTATTATGATGAAGTGCATCGTCTGCAAAGTCCAATTCCCCTAACAGATATTCCTCCTCGATCGCCCCTCGATTACGGTTATCATCATCATCTAGGAGTTAATTTAATCACGGAATTTACTTGGTTAGAAGTCGCTCAAGAATATTTTACCTGGCAGCGAGTTCCTAGTAGTGCCAAAGCTTCTTTTAATCAATGTTTGGAGATTGCTGTCCCTTGGGAAGGATTACACATTGAACCCGATGCTCGTCTCCATTTAATCGCAGTTTTAGCCAATCAAGGTCAATACTATGATTTCCTCCCCGTTGAAGAATTAATCTTCCTGCAAAGACCTTAAATCAGTGATCAGTGATCAGTAATCAGTAATCAGTAATCAGTAATCAGTGAAAAGACAGATCGATGATCCATCTAAAGAATCCAGTATTAGAGCGGTCTTACTGGGGCTACTCGTGATAGATTTCTATAGGAAAAATAAATTGAAATTGTCTAAGTATGACTAACTGTGCGCTACCTGCATATACAGGCATTCGACCCCGAAAACCTGTTGATATTCTCTTTATTAACCTGAGCAATCTGCCTGGTCGGCCAGTTTATCCTTACGCTTTTGTTCAAGTATCTGCACTTGCTCGACGGGTGGGGCTATCTGTTGTTCGGTGGGATGGGTTGGAGTTGAGCCTACAACACAAGCTTGATTGTATTGCCCAACTGATCAGGAACCACCAACCCCGTGCCGTTGCCTTTACGATTCGACAAGCAGATTCCGTTGCGGCTGATAATTACATCAGCATTGATGCCAAAACTCCTGCCAAAAATCCTTGGTTTCCAGTAGAAGAAACTCGTGCGGCGATTTTACACGTGCGTCAACTAACCGATGCCAAGATTTTTGTTGGGGGCTTTAATTTCACTGTTAACTCTGTATCAGCCGCCGAGTATTTACAACCTGATTTTGGTATTCTTGGTGAACCTGACGAATTTTTCCGGCACTTTGACGAAGTTCTCCAGGGTAGAACTGAGGGAATATCCAACTTAGTCTATCGTGCTAATGGTAAGTGGCAGCAGAATCAACGGGTATTCTGGGGGCCTTTAGACGATATAGAATACTCCGAAGACATTATTGACGAAATATTCCGCTTTCATGGGGAACGCACCCTGCGAAACGCCCATCTTGAAAGTGTTCCGGGTCTCGGTTCCTATAAAGACACAGGAATTTCCATTGCCATTGAAATAGCTCGCGGTTGTCCTTGCGCTTGTGTCTTTTGTTGTGAACCAAAGGTAAAGGGAACTACTGTCCAGTTACGAAATCTCGATGTTATCGAGGCTGAAATTCACAACTTACTGCGCTATGGTCTCAGGTATTACTGGTTTATTTGCTCTGAACTGAATTTTGCCAAGGATCATGTTCTAGAGTTGGCTGAAAGAGTGATTCGCATTAACGAAACATTAGCCAATCCAATATTCTGGCGTTCTTACTTTCTACCTGTGAAATTCAATAAAGATGAATTTCGACTGCTTTTGAGATCGGGGCTGTTGATTGAACAGAGCGCACCCTTTTCAACCTTGAGCGATGAAAACCTAAAACAGATGCGGGAACCCTATCGGGTTAGGCACGCTCTAGAGCATATCAAAAATCTGATGGAACTCAATGAAGAACCAGAGTTCGCCGAAAGACGACAACCCCGTTGGGTACTTTGGTCATGGCTAGGAAATCCATACGCAACACTGGACTCTATTCGTACCACCTTAGAAACTTTTACCAAAAATCAGCTTGATCTAAAGTTTGATGAGGCCGATAGTTATCCCGCTTTAAGGGTTTATGAATGCCTTGATAATCTTCCCCAAGAGGCCAGACAACAAGTGATTACGATTACTCAAAATGAGGAGACTCCCAAAACGCTATTTCACCCATCCTATTACTACAATTCCAAACTCTTACATCATTTTGGGGGGATTGCCGAAGTCCACAATTTCATGCAATATGCGCGGGAAACTTTTCTCTCTAGATACTACAGACTAACACGCAACTGGCGTTTATTTGTCCAAAGCATAGATTTCTCACAGCTAGAGGAATTGATGTCTTGCCTCAAGGGTATTAGCTTAGAAGGAGTTCCACTGCCTCCCTGGGTAGAACACCCAGATCTAGGAACGCTCAACCCAATTTACTGGCAGGAACAGGCATACGCCTTGTTACATCAGGAAAGCTCCAAGTTAAAACAGTTAATCAAGGAAACTGAATTAGACCAAGATGATGGCAATGCCATCCTTGCCTTTATCTTGCACACAGTTTTCTCGGTCAATCGCCAAGAAATGATACCTGTTTTTGAGAAGCTGAAATTGCCTGTTGACCCCGAAGGATATCCACCCCCATCATCCTACCTTACGGTTTCTAAATTAATTAAATTCTATACTAGCGAAACTTCAGTGTTTGAGGTGGTGCAGCAGGAATTCTCTCTTAAACAAGTGACACTATTACACTATTATTTCTATGCTATTGATGTTCGGCTCGATCCCAAATACGCCTTTCTAGCACAGATTTGAATAGGCTAACCTGAAACTTAGGGCGGTGCCGAAGACACCCCGTAGCAGTACACCGATCATCTGGTCGGGTGCTTTATTTTTTCTGGGGTTAATTTTCGGTGACTTCTATTAGATTGCAACATCTGCTCGAAAACTTGACAGATGGGGGTTTGAAAGTGCTGACAAGGCTTTCACCGATATTCAGCAAACCCTAAATATTCCCATGATCTAGCTTTTTCAGGGCGCTGAGAGCATGGAGACGGACGATCGCCTCCCCATCGGCTGCTAAAGTCAGCAAAATACTTTTATTATCCCGATCTAATGCTCCTAAAGCGATCGCTAGAGACTGTTTAACTCCCGTATCACCAAGGATCGCGGGACGGGAGTGATAAAAATTACCGAGAATTTCCCCTGCTTGTCGGCGTAATTTCTGGCAGGTTTGCCGGCCGAGAATAGCGATAATTTCCCGACAAATTAAGACATTTTCGCTATATAAAGCCTTTTCTAGATAATTTAAAGCTTCCCCATCCTCGATCCAGCCCAATGCTCGAACTACAGTTAATTTTAAACTATCGGGAGTTAAGGAAGATTGCAGGAGTGGATTTAAAGCTTTGGCTGAGGTTGCTGTGCCGATACGACCGAGAGCGATCGCCGTTTCTTGACAGATATCGAGGTGGATATCGAATAACAGCGGTTGCAGATGGTTAACTAAATCTGCTTGGGGATAATTTGACCCTAGGTAACTACTAGCTTTAATTGCTTCCCGTCGCACATCGATAGCTGGGTCCTGTAAAGCATCGAGGATAATCGCAGTAATCTGGGGATGGTGAAAACTGCTTAAAGCTTCCATCGCCATGGCCCGAATGGCGCTAGATTCATCCTTAACTACGGTTAAAAGCGGTTCGACAATTTCTGGCCGGCGAATTTGTGATAAAGCTTGTACGGCTAAAAAACGCCTGTTCGAGTCGGACAGTAATTGTCCTAAACTAGAGATCGCAGAACTGCCGATATTAGCTAAAGCTGCCGCAGCCATTTGGCTAACTGCTTCCTCCTCCGATCTTTGCAATAATTGACTGAGAGCGAGAATACAGGCTCGATCATCAAATTGACTGAGAATTCTCGCCAGAAACCAGCGCATTTCCCCATCTTGTTCTTCGGATTCTAACAGGGCAATTAAAGGAGCGATCGCCGATTGCCCGATTTGAGGAAATAGTTTCGCTATCTCCCATCGCTGTTGAAAATCGCATTGTTGTAAAGCTTCTAGGGCTAAATCGAGGATTTCATCGTTAATAATCGGTTCAATAGCATCTTTTTGGTTTAAAAGTCGCTGTATGCTGGCGTTTACTGTCTCCCAGTCTTTTTTATTCAACGCTATCTGAGCTTTTTCTAGCAGAGCTTGCATCGTGAGAAATGGCCTCGATTTTCGTGCTACCTATCCTAAGAATTTGACGCTCCCCGCTCTAAAGAGACGGGGATTCTTCGTTCATTGAGTCTCCGTTAGCAAGCAGGATTTCTCCAACCAACCAAGAGGGAACCTCTCCCGAAGCGTGTAAAGTTTGCGTGCGCCCCACGCTACTTAATCCCT
>NZ_JADBSA010000275.1:0-4353 GCF_020246945.1 Microcystis sp. M113S1
TAGCTGTTATGTCATTGAAATAGTCTATGAAAGACGGTCGGAAACCACAGATAAACAACAGATAGCTGGGGTAGATTTAGGAGTTAATAACTTAATGGCTGTAACTACAAATCAAACAGGTGTAGCACCTCTTTTGGTAAAAGAAATAATCAACAATTTGTCAATATTTCCCATTATAGATTAATAGAAATGTTAACCTATAAAGCTCAATTAAAAGGAATAAAAGTCATAATAACTGAAGAATCCTATACCTCACAATCCAGTGCTTTAGATAGGGATGAGTTACCTAAATATGGTGAAGAAAAACCATTATTTAAGGGAAAAAGGTTAGCTAGGGGACTTTTTAGAAAAGTAATTCCTGATGTCATTGACCAGGGAATAAAGGGTTTGCCGTTTAATCCGCTCCGTGCTTGACCCACTACGAATGACTAAGCTTTCAGACTTTTAAGTAAGTTTGAGTAAGTTTAGTTGAGCGGTAAGACTTGGGTTTTTTCGATCAACCATTTATCTCCTTGCCGTACCAAATCATAGCGCAGGTTCAAGGACTCATTATAGGAACGATTGACAATTTCCTTGCCATTATGGAAATACATGGCCTTTTCGTTTACTATCGCTTCCACCGTCGCTAAATTAGGATTTTTCGCATTATTAGTAACTGAGCGCACATCCACTTGATGATCGTAGCGCCAATAGTTATTTCCCTGTAAAGCCGCCGCTCGTTTTTGCCAAATTTGCAAGGCTGAACCCGTTAAAATCTCCTTTAATTGCTCTTTTTGGTGTTCACTGCCAAAAGCCGCCGATTTTGCCCCTAACCAAGCTTGAATCGTCTCCTTGGCCGTTTCCTTGTCTAAGGGAATCCCTGCCATCACTTCCGCATTAGCCGAAGGAATTTCTAGTATGGGAGTATTTAAAGAAATCGGTAACTGTTCCCCTTGCAAGGCTGCCAAAGGAGATTGACTATCGACAATTGCCTTTACCCCCAGGGCTAAAACTGCGAGCGTTCCCACTAATCCTACCCCTAATATCGCCACTCGATCGAGTCGCAGTTTTCTGCGGGCCGGTCGTCTCCGTTTCGGTGCGACTACGGCAGTTTTTCCCGTTTCTAGGGCTGCCGGCCCGGAGTTGCCCGCTGCTGGGGGACGGGAGCGACTGGGACGACGACGAGGGGGATTAAGTGCCGGTTGACGATAGGCTGCTGTCACCACTACACTGCCCTGAGTATAGGGGGTGAGAGTTTCCCCCTGAGCGGTGGCTCTCAGGGTGGGTACAGCAGTGCTTGTCCGCTCACCGTTAACTCTAGCTAAAGACGGGTTTTGGGGACGAGACTGGGAAGAAGAATAAGCGGATTCCCTCATCGGTGTCGCTCCTAGCACTGGGTTTAAATGGGTGGGGGGGGTGTGGGTTTTCAGAACATTTACTTCCGATTCTAAGGGTTCGCTGGCCTTTTCTCGAACCTCGACGGGAACTTTTTCGTCAGGAAACCCTGACAATTTTTCTAAATAATTTTGTACATCTTCCTCAGCAAAATACTCTTTGAGTGAGGCTTTCCGCTCGACTAAATCACTAAAATGGCAGAAAACTTCTGTTTGTAACCAACGCTCACCGTAACGACATAACCCGGGTAAAAGATCGGCAGATTGCCCAGATTGTTCCTTAATATAATTTAATATTTCTTGCTCTTGACTTTTTTCTAAAATTGTGCTTGCTCGTTCCGTCTGACCGAGCAGTAGGGCGCAGATCGATCGCTCTAGGGAGACATCCTGATGTTTTTGTAATTGCTGCAGGCGCTCGCTGGCTGCGACAATAGCGGCGGGTTGTTTTTGGGCGAAACCGCGGGCGATCAAGGCATAGACTAGCAGATAATTACCCACCGCCGAGGGGCGTTGTGCCTCTTTTGCCCAGATTTTCTCCTGTTCGGCCTGAGTTAAATAAACCCGTAACTGTTGAATAAAGCGTAAAAAATTATCCACCCCCAACCCAGAGCGATCGTCGCCCTGGCCATCGATGCCGCCGCGAGCGGCCAACATCTCCTCCAAGAGATTTAAGCCGCGCTGACGGGCAAGACTAGGTTTTTTTTCTTGGGATAACAATTCCAGAATCCGGTAGGGACGCAGGCGCTCGCAATCATGGCGAATCTCGTGGGCCACTTGCGGGAACATTTGTTCTTGTTCCAAGCAAGTCAGGGCTTTGGCCGCGGTGCTGGCCGCCTGTTCATAATTTTTATCCTGCCAATATTCCCGACTTAATTCCCCGTAGGCCAAAGCCAAGGTTAAGATCATGTCTGGGCGAGTAGTTGGCTCTAAATCTAGATAAGTTTCGGCCAAACGAATCACTAACTCGTATTCTCCCAACTCTTGCAGGATGAGCAAAGCTCCCACCAGATCGGCGGGGGCAATGGTAATCTGGGGAGTGAGATATTCCGGGGAAGCGGCGGTCACTTCCCCACCGTGAGAATCTAGGTTTTCGGCGCTGCTTTCTGGGTTGAGAAGCAGGGGATTGGGGTCGAAAAATTGGGCATCGTAATCACGACGGCGATCCGCAGCACTTAACACTTGGTAAGCTTCATCTAACAAGTGCTGACGGGCAATGATCGCTGTTTGACTGTATTCTTGACGTGGCAATTGCCGTCCCCGGTCGGCGTGGGCCAAATCAATCTGCTCGGCACTCACCTGAAAGGGGATTCCCAGTATCCTGTAGTAGTCGAGAGGAATTCGCACGGTTAGCTGTACCTCAACTCTGGAGAGTCCTTAGTGAATTAAGTGATGTAAGTGAGAGCGGAGCGAGTAAAATAACAAGATACCATCTTATCCTAGCCAATCTCTGACTGACTAAGATTAGATTTGAGAGAGAAAATACCAAGAACCCCTTGGTTTAAGACCAAAAAATTCACTGCCATAATTCTCGAAAAATCTACCGCTTCCTCTCCCCTTGCCTTTTTGTTGTCTAAATGATACTACAGACCCTATGATTTCCGAACGTACTTTACCAACCTTTAATCCTGCTTCCATCATTATTACCAAAGCTGAAGGTCTTCGCCTATACGAGGATATGGTTTTGGGGCGGATGTTTGAAGATAAATGTGCCGAAATGTATTATCGGGGCAAAATGTTCGGTTTTGTCCACCTCTACAACGGTCAAGAAGCGATATCTAGCGGTATTATTAAAGCCTTGCGTCAGGGAGAAGATTACGTTTCTAGCACCTATCGCGATCACGTCCACGCCCTCAGTGCTGGAGTTCCCGCTCAAGAGGTAATGGCGGAGTTATTCGGCAAAGCTACTGGCTGCAGTAAAGGACGGGGTGGCTCCATGCATATGTTTTCCGCCGAACATAAGCTTTTAGGGGGTTACGCTTTTGTGGCCGAGGGGATTCCCGTCGCTACCGGGGCGGCTTTTCAAAGTAAGTACCGTCGCGAAGCCATGGGTGATGCCAGTGCCGATCAGGTAACGGTCTGTTTCTTCGGGGATGGGGCGAGTAATAATGGCCAGTTTTTTGAGTGTCTGAATATGGCCGCCCTCTGGAAGTTGCCGATTATCTATGTGGTGGAAAATAATAAGTGGGCGATCGGTATGGCCCATGATCGAGCCACTTCTCAACCGGAAATCTATAAAAAAGCCAGTGTTTTTAGTATGGTCGGCGTGGAAGTGGACGGTATGGATGTGGTCGCCGTTCATGCCGCCGCCAGAGAAGCTGTGGCCCGCGCCCGCGCTGGTGAAGGACCGACTTTAATTGAGGCCTTAACCTATCGTTTCCGGGGTCACTCTCTGGCAGATCCCGACGAGTTACGCAGTGCTGATGAGAAACAATTCTGGGGCGAAAGAGATCCGATCACTCGCTTTGCCGCCTACCTCTACGAGCGAGATCTGGCCACGAGAGAGGAATTAAAAGAAATCGAGGAGAAAATTCTAGCTGAAATCGAGGCAGCGGTTAAATTTGCCGAATCTAGCCCTGAACCCGATCCTAGTGAACTAACTCGCTTTATTTTCGCTGAAGACGAGTAATTTCAGTGATCGGTGATCAGTTACCAGTTATTCAGAGTTGAGTTTTCAGTTCACTGATCACTGTTTATTGATCACTGATTGCTGATCACTGATTACTGATCACTGATTACCGAAATTTTGGGTTAAAGCCCCGTCTTTTTAGGACGGCTTTTTAAACTATAGCTTGTTAACTTAACTTTTATCGTGCTATACTGATTTTATCTAAGTACCCCTTGCGTAAAATGTTTGTCTTAGAGTTTAAAGTTAAAGCTAAAACTCAACAGTATCAAGCCATAGACGATGCTATTCGTACTGCTCAATTCATCCGTAACAAATGTGTAAGGTTATGGATGGATACAAAAGGTACGGGTAAGA
>NZ_JADBSA010000276.1:0-20691 GCF_020246945.1 Microcystis sp. M113S1
ACCTTATCCAACAAGGTTTTTAGACTTTTTTGACCTCAAAAAGTGCCGACCCTTGGAGTGATTGGGGGGAAAATTCAGGGACTTTTTCCCTGAAAATTAGGTAATTGACCACCTGAAAATGGGTAAAACCCCACACCCCAACCCCCAACCCCCAACCCCCAACCCCCAACCCCCACCGAAAAACTTTTTCAGCAGACCCTAGTTAGCCAAAAGCTTTACACTTGAGATAATTATCACGATTCCTAGAGCCATGACTAAAAGGGAAAGCCCTATATCGAAGGAAACAATCAAGAGCCTAACATTAGATATAGAAGGCTCACTGTTGTCTTTTGATAAATTTATCAAGGCTCAAGAACAATTAGCAATACTACTCCATGAAGTAGATAAAACCCTTGCTAACAAAAATCGCCCCCTGATAAATTGGAGAATCTCTCAAGTTCATAGTGGCAGTATTCATCTTACTTTAGAAGGAATGCCTCAAGATCAGATTACACCTAGTCAAATTTCTGAAGTTATTAAGACTGTAGAAAGGGGAATAGTAACAATTTTAGAACATCCGATTCGCCCTAAGTATTTTTCTGATCGAGCTTTAGAAAGTGCGCGATCATTAGCAATATTGAAAAAAAGAGATGAGTTTATGGTGCAATTGGGCTTTGATTCGAGGTGTATCGACTTGAATCAAGCTTTGATTGCTAATGTTGATGAAATTATCGGGGGAAAATATCAAAGTTTTGGTACTGTAGAAGGTGTGCTTAAAGCTATTGATGTAAGTCGTCAACCTATTTTTAGAGTTTACAATTTATTGACTAATAAAAGTGTTAAATGTTACTTTAAAACAAATTTACTTGATAATATCAAAGAATATCTAGAAAAAAGAGTCTCTGTATCGGGGATAGTTACCTCTAGAGAAGATGGGGAAAAAATCGGGATTAAAGTTGAGTCAATTGATATTTTTCCTGAGGAAAAAGATTTACCTAGCATTGAGGAAATGATCGGAATTTTGGGAGGAAGTAATTGATTCGTTCATCAAAAAAGCTACACTACTGGGATTCTTGTGTTTTTTTAGCTTTCCTGAAAAATGAAAAGGATAAAATTAATGATTGTATTTCTGTTCTCAAAGCAGCCGAAAATGGTCAGGTAATAATTGTGACTTCTGCTCTTACTTTTATTGAAGTGGTGAAATTAGAAAAAGGACAGCCAAAATTACCTAAAGAAAGTGAGGAAAAAATCTCTGATTTTTTCCGACATGAGTGGATTTATATTTATGATGTGGACAGAAAAGTTGGCGAACTAGCCAGAGAATTGATGTGGCAATATCAGGCACTAAAACCTAAAGATGCAACTCATGTGGCGACTGCAATTAAAGCCAGAGTGGATGTTTTAGATACTTTTGATGACTACTTGCTGAAACTCTCTGGAGAAATCGGTGATCCTCCCTTAATAATTAGAAAACCTTTTTTTGAAGTTCAACTTGATCTTTTTTGAAAAAATACCCATTCTCGCGCAGGAAAATTAGAAATCGAATTACCGAACACAAAAGGTCTAAATTGATAGGAATACCTTCAACAAGCCTAAATATTCACAAAGATCAATATATTGAAACAGATTTTGATTTAGTGATTACATCTCTTGCCAATGCTTTTTTTCAGACCAATTTAGAAACGGGACTATTTGTTTGGAAGCCCACACCAAAAGAGCAAATATTTTTAAGCAAAATTAATATTAATAATCAAGAATAAGCCCTTTTAAAAATGTACGTTGCCAGGAGTAAAGATTTAACAGCAAATCCAACCAATAATATCAAGTGTTCTCGCCAGAAATGCCAGGATCAAAACTGTAATTTCATCCCTAATTATCCCAAAATTTTCTTTGATGTTAATACGGCTGAACCTCTACAACCATGGCTCCCGATCGAAAAAATAGAGGATTTACTTGATTAAAATTAGCAATCAAGATATATCGAATAAACTTAATTGTAGAGGTGTAAATCTTGCAGGTTTCTGAAGATCATAATTGGCAATAAATACCTCCTTGCCCTTGCGTCTTTCACTCTGATAACCATGTTCTAATTTCAACCCATTTTTTTGATCATCAGTTCGATTAATAGTGTAATTCCATTCATTATCTTGTAAAGAAATACACCAATCATACATTTCTCTAATTTCGGAGCAATTATCATAAGTCAAAAGAAATTTAAATCGATGTTGATGTTTTTTCAACGTCTTACATAACCTTTTATGATCTTCTAGACTGAAGAAGCAGGAATAGAATTTATTTTGATCTGCTTGAAAGTAAGGAGGATCGACAAATAAAAAGTAATCATCGGGTAATTGATTGATTAAATCTTCAAAATCTAAACAAGATAAACTGACATTTTGCAGTTTTTCCGAAGTGGTTTTTAGGTGAGAAGGCCAGTTTTCAGGACGCATAGAATACTTATCACCATAGCCCCAATAACAATTTTCAAGTTTCATAATTCCTGAGTAGGAAGTTCTATTTAGATAATACCAACGCATGGCTCTTTCTAGGTCATTGGCTGGTTGAAATTCATTTGTATAATAATTGTGTAATTCTTTGGTAGCGTTTAATCTTTTAATAATTCAATTAGACTATCAAGATGGTCTTTGATATGTCGATAACAGTTCATTAATTCTTCATCTTTGTCATTGAGAATATTCTCTGCTACACTTTCCTTAGCAAAGAATATAGATGCTCCCCCCGCAAAAGGTTCACAATACTTATGGTGACTGGGAAGACAAGCTAAGATTAGCTTACGGGCATAAAATTTACCGCCGGGATAACGAAAAGGAGAATTACTAAGTTTTTTAGCGATTTTGGACATTATCTTAAATTTTAGAGGCTTTTCTTTGAGATTATTTTAACAAAATTACGATATTTTCTCTAGGAATGTCAGAGAAGTTCGGTTTTACCGTGGATAACGTGGTAGCGAAGGCAAAAGCGTTGTTAGGTTAATTAAACTTTGCTTTTGTGGAAAAAGCCCGCGAAAGCGGTTTTTTTTGTGTTAAGATGGAACTATATCGTGCAAAGGGTTGACTGGGTGATTCCTTTTACAGACATAGAACTACAAACAGCATGGAGAGAAAATCAAGGAGCGGCAAAGGTCGGAACCAGAACTAACGCTCATCGTTTATTGCTATTTTACTCCGTTGAATGTGGTCTCAAAGCGGTTTTACTGAAAAGACAAAGTAAAGATTGCACCGATTCTTGTCCAGAATTACGTGAAGTGCGGCATGTATAAATAAGTTACTAGACAAACTAGCTGCAGGAGAAAAACTAAAACTTCCCTCACAATTAAGTATGAACCCTTTAGAAAATAATCAAGAGAGAAAGTTAAAAAATAATCAAGAGAGAAAGTTTTCTTGCGGTGAAATTAATCAAATGTGGCGATATGGGGGATGCTGTAAAAATATTGAGGATAGTGAATTAGAAAAAAAATTGTTAGATATATTAAGTTGGATTGCACAGGAGTTGCAGGGACTATGAGAAGACGGCCATTACTAACTTGGTTTGATATTAAAAGAAAAATTGCTTGCGAAACTGCTAACGGAAATGACTTACCTGATGGTATTGTTAAAATTAGTTGTTTTAGTAGTGCTTTCGAGATTGGTATTCAAAATCAAGATGATCAACACAAAGCTAACTCAATATTAAAGGAATGGTTTGGAGATTGGTATCAAGAATCAGAACAAATTATTCAGCTAGATATTGATAATGCTTCTATTCCTGTAGAATTTATTTTAATAGATAATAGTTCTGATTTTTCTCCATCGATTCGACCTTTTTGGCAGGAAGTCGCTTATTTAAAAGCAAATACAGATTCAGATCAATCGGATAGTTTTTTGCCAAATGCTTATCAAGATAAGCCAGAAATTGTTGCTTTTTATTCCTTTAAAGGTGGTGTGGGAAGAACCCTACATTTAGCTGCTTATATTCTTGCTCTCTTAGCAAGAGCAAAAGAGATAAATAAACCAGTTAAAATTTTAGTTATTGACTCAGATTTAGAGGCTCCGGGGTTAACCTATTGGCAAAGGTATGAAAATCAAGAGGCAACCGTATCTTTGAGCAATTTTTTAGAAGTTTATCAATATCCCAAGCCATCTCTAGAGGTGGCACTCTCTTGGGTAACTCAAGAAATTAAGAAAACTGCCAAACAGCAAAATAAATCAACTTTATATTTTTTACCCGCTTTTATTGAAGAAGAAGAACTCTTAGATACTCCTATACTGCCAGAAAATTTAGCTAGAAATCCATCGGGTGCTTGGGAGGTAGGGGATGCAATTCATCAATTAGGGCAAAAATTAGCAGTAGATTATATATTTATTGATTTAAGAGCAGGATTAAGTGAAATTTCTAGCCCAATTTTATTTGACTCTAGAATCCAAAGATTTTTAGTAACAACAGTTAATGAGCAATCTTGGCGAGGTGTCAGGATGGTTTTAGAAAAAATTGGCTTACTAGCTCCCAGTGATTCAAAAGTAAAGGATGATAATTATTATGATCCTTCGATAATTATTAGTTTTTTAACCCCAGAAGTCAGAAATTTATCAGCATTTGAGAATATTTTAGAGCAATTACAGTCGGCTTATGTTCAACCAAAAGATGAGATTTTATATATTGCTAGACTGGATATTAAAGAAACTTATTTTGCCCAAGAGTTACTATATATTAACAATTGGGACGAAGCTCAAAACAAATTAAGTTCAACTTCCTTGATGGAACTGGCAAGAGAATGGGCAGAAGATAAATTACCTAGTAATAGCATTGCATCAGTCACACCTTCAGATAACTCCTTAAATGATGTGAAAAAACTCAGGGATACTTGCAATAAATATATTTATGCAGAAAAGGGAGAAGGGGAAGATTTACTCATTACAGAGCCATTGAAAAATCTCGCTCGTAATTTTCAAGATAAACTACCTAATGTTATCTCAATTGGTGCTAAAGGTGCGGGAAAAACCTTTAATTATATTCAGCTATCTCGCCTACAGTCTTGGGAAAAATTTTTAAATAAAGTTGATCCTCAAAATCAAGAAAATCTCGGTTTAATATTTCCTTTACTGCAATCACAAAATTTAAATGATAAGGCCAAAAAGATTCTTGAGCAAGCACGGCAAAATGTTAATAATGTTCTTAATAATGATTATCAATTTTCCTCCTCGGATTTAAGAGACAGAATCACGCAGTCGCTATCAAATCAGGATTGGGATGAGGTTGATTGGACAAATTTTTGGATCAAAGAAATTTCGAGAGTTTTAGGTTATAATCCTGAAAATTGTCAATTACATAAACTGCATGAATACCTTCAACAAAAAAACTCGAAGATTATATTTTTATTTGATGGATTAGAAGATGCTTTTCCTAATGTTGCCAATGATAACCGTCAACGAAAAGCCTTGAAAGCTTTGATCGATTATTTACCCAATAAATTCTCAGAAATTAGGCAATCTAATCTCGGATTGATTGTCTTTCTGCGTCGAGATTTCTTGAGAAATACAATCACACAAAACTCGCAACAATTTGAAAACTTATATCGTAATTATGATCTATCTTGGAATCTAGAATCGTTTCTTAAACTTTCCTATTGGCTCTGCATACAATCATCGGTTATTAATGCTAACCCTCAAGATTTATTCGATTGTTCAATTGAAGATTTAAAAGAAAAACTAGAACGACTTTGGGGCAAAAAATTAGGAGCAGATAATGCAAGAGAAGCTAAGTCAGACAATTGGATTTTTGCCGCTTTAACCGATTTTAATGGAAGACTGCAAGCGAGGGATATTGTGAGATTTTTGTATCATGCTGCTAATATTACTGTAGAAAACAAACAAGACATACAATTTTCTAAATGGTCGAATACTAGACTGTTACCTCCCCAACCGATTCGACGAGCGCTTCAACCCTGTAGTCGAGAAAAAGTTGAAGAGTCTAAGGAAGAATATCCTATATTTAAAAGCTGGGTACAAGAAAGTTTACCTACATATAGTGATAAAAAAATTCCTTTTTCTCTAGAACAGTTTAAGCTGGATTCTGATACAGTCAATGTTCTTGAGCAAATGGGAGTAATTTATGAGGACAAGGATAAAGAAGATGCAGTTCGTTATTATATGCCCGAAATATTCCGTGAAGGGTTAGGATTTTCTAGTCAAGGTGCGCGTCCTCGTGTTCTAGCTTTAAAGCGCAAAGTTTTGGGGAAATCAAATTTTTAATGATTCGAGCTTTTTTGAAATGACTATATGATTGATTGTTATCAGCTTTTCAAAACAGGATTTGCTATTACCTAGCATTGGGGAATTGATTCGTTCATCAAAAAAGCTACACTACTGGGATTCTTGTTTTTTTTAGCTTTCCTGAAAAATGAAAAGGATAAAATTAATGATTGTACTTCTGTTCTCAAAGCAGCTGAAAATGGTCAGGTAATCTGTTACCGCCGCCTACTCTAGTGCAGTCAAACCCGATCACCCGAAGCCATCAAAAGTATCCAGGGTGCAGGAGTTGAACCTGCCTAGGACGAATTATGAGTTCGTTGCCTCAACCGCTCGGCCAACCCTGGGTTATACTATTAACTCATTATAGATCGGTAGTTACTCCGAACGTGAAAATCCAGCCCCACCAAGATGAAAAAATTTTCAATCAGCACCTCCTTGCAGTTAGGACTCCTTTTGATGGTAGCCATGTTAGCCGCCGGCTTCGGTAGCGGTTGGGTAGCCTATCAATTGGGAATCGCCTCCCTGAAGGGAGTCAGTCAACCGGATATCAATCCCGCTAAAAAGTTTACCAACGATCGCACCAGTTATGGTCGCAATCAAACTTTTATCCCCGTGAAAGAAGAAGAAGTAATTAAAAGAGTGAGAGTTTATATGCAACAACAGAAAAACAAACCGCAATCAAAGGATGAAACCAAAGGATAGACTTCAAAAAAGGCGAATTTTGCCTTTTCGCTATGGATAATCAGGATTTATTGACTCGTTTAATTTTAGTCTTTTTACTAATCGTCCTCAATGCTTTTTTCGTAGCGGCCGAATTTTCGCTTGTGTCTGTCCGTCGCACCCGCGTCAGTCAGCTAGTAGCTGCGGGAGATGTGCCAGCGCAGACGGTACAATCTCTACAAAGAAGTCTCGATCGCTTACTTTCCACTACCCAATTAGGCATCACCCTTTCTAGTTTAGCTTTAGGTTGGATCGGGGAGAGTACCATGACCGTTTTTGTGAAGAAATTACTAAGTTTTTTACCCTTTTCTTTAAACTGGCAAAATCTTCTCTCCCATGGTTTTTCTCTTTGTCTAGCTTTTTTAATCGTGGCCTATCTCCAGATAGTTTTTGGGGAACTTTATCCCAAATCCCTAGCTTTAATTTATGCCGAACCGATGGCGCGATTATTAGCGGCACCTATTGGCGTTATTTCCCGGATTTTTAAGCCTTTTATCGGTATTATTAACCAATCAACTCGTTTTTTATTGGTTTTAACCCGTATCCCCGAAGTGGATCTACAGCGTTCTAGTCGGGTAACTTCCGAGGAATTACAATTAATTATCAGCATGGAAGGGGAATTAACGGGATTAGAAGCTGCGGAAAGGAAAATTTTAAATAATGTTTTCCAGTTTAGCGAAATCACTGCCGAGGAAATCATGGTTCCCCATAACCGTTTAATAGCTATTTCCTCGACCGCAACTTTTGAGGAATTACTGCTCCAAGTAGTTAACAGTGGCTATTCTTGTTATCCTGTGGAAGGAGATTCCGGTGATGATATCCGTGGTCTGATCGATTTTAAAGATTTAGCTTTACCCCTTGCCGAAGGTCAGTTAAATTTAACAACTCCGATTAAACCTTGGTTAAAACCTGTGCGTTTTTTCCCCGAAACCACTGCTTTAAATGAATTACTAACAGTGATGCGGGAATCATCCTTAAAGATGGTTATCATTGTCGATGAATTTGGCAGAACAGCCGGTTTATTAACCCTAAAAGATCTAATCGGTGAGATTCTGGGAACTTTTTCCCCTAGTGATGAATCGGGAACAGTGGAATATCAACTCCTCGATGAATCGACTTTTCTCGTACAAGCACAAATGAATTTAGAGGACGTGAACAAAGCATTAAATTTAAGTTTACCCTTGGCCGATGAATACCAAACCCTAGCCGGTTTTGTCCTACATCATTGGCAAAAAATACCGCGGGTGGGAGAACAATTATATTACCAAAATTTAGAATTTACCATTATTTCTAAGGTCGGCCCTCGCTTGGAACAAATTAAGATTTATCGGCAACAACTATCCTCATGATATAAATAAGAAACAACTTTTCTCATTGCTCCTTCTTGATTGTTAATCGAGTCAATAGCTGCCCACTCCTGTCACCATGAAACACCTTTTGACAATCCTCCCCCTCAGCTTGGGATTAATTGCCCTCACCCCCGCAAATTTGCCCCTAGAACGTTTTGAAATCTCACAATTAGGAACATCTACGGGATACGATGAACGACTGCTAACGGACAAAAAAACCCTCCTACAAGCGATCGATCATAGTTTACGTTATCTGAATAGCCAGGCAGCGATCCGCGCCTATCAAAATTATCCTATTCCTGAAATAACTCGTCAGCGAGTGCATCGTTCCTTAGTACGGTTTCGTGAATTAGTGCAGAATTCTCCCACTCCCGCAGCTCTACAAAAGGCAGTTAAAAAAGAATTTATTTGGTATCGTTCTTTGGGTAATGATAGCCAGGGAAATGTTAAATTTACTGGTTATTTTCAGCCAATCTATCAAGCAAGTCGGCAAAAAAATGCCGAGTATAAATATCCTCTCTATCGCCGACCTGCTAACTTTTCTCGCTGGTCTAAACCCCATCCAGCTAGGGTAGAATTAGAGGGAAAAGATGGTTTACTGGGGGAAAATAGCCGTCTAGCGGGATACGAATTAGTCTGGTTAAAAGATCGCTTAGAAGCTTATTTAGTTCATGTGCAAGGTTCGGCGAAATTACGTTTACCTAATGGTCAAATTATCAGCATCGGTTTTGATGGCAATACCGAGCATCCCTACACAAGTCTGGGAAAAGAAATGATTGCCGATGGTATTTTTCCTGCTGAGGGTTTAACCTTACCAATGGTTTTAGATTTTCTCAGAAATAATCCCGATCAATTAAAGAATTATATTCCCCGCAATAATCGGTTTATTTTCTTTCGAGAAACCCACGGTGCGCCTGCCACTGGTAGTATTGGGGTTCCGGTTTTACCGGAAAGATCGATCGCTACAGATAAAAGTATTTTCCCCCCCGGTGCTTTAGCATTAATTGAGACAGAAATTCCCCAGGGAAATCTTAATAAAAAATTAGTTAGTCGCTATGTTCTCGATCAAGATACTGGCAGCGCGATTAAAGGTACTGGGAGGGTAGATATTTTTATGGGAACAGGAAAAAATGCTGGCGAGCGAGCCGGTTTAATTAATACTCCCGGTCAATTATATTATTTATTATTGAGGGAATAGGAAATAGTATAGGTAGAATTAAGATACACTTGCCAGAATCAGTTATCATACTTAAGTGAGAATGTAAACAATAGAATCATGAAAAAACCCCTAAATATAGATTGGTCGGATTGTGGTCCAATTACTTTAGTAGTCGTGCAGCCGACTTCTTTTTGTAATCTCAATTGTGATTACTGTTATTTACCCGATCGCCACTTAAAAAATACCTTATCCTTAGATTTAATCGAGCCGATTTTTCAGAGGGTTTTTAGCAGTCGTTTTCTCCAAAATGATTTTACCATTTGCTGGCACGCCGGCGAACCCTTAGCAGTTCCCATCAGTTTTTATGAAAGTGCCTTTGCTAAAATTGCGGAAGTTAGCGAGAAATATAATCAGCAGGGTTACTGTTTTCGTCATTCGGTACAAACTAACGCCACTTATATTAACGATGCTTGGTGTCAATTATTTAAAAAGCATGATGTTTATGTGGGAGTCAGTCTTGATGGACCGGCCTTTATTCACGACATCCACCGGCAAAACCGCAAGGGAACTGGCAGTCATGCTGCTACAATGCGGGGAATTTCTTTCTTGCAAAAACATGAAATTGATGTGAGTGTCATCGCTGTTTTAACAGAAGATTCTCTCGACTATCCCGACGAAATTTTTAACTTTTTTTGGGATCATGGTCTTACCGATGTGGCTTTTAATATGGAAGAAACCGAGGGTATTCATTCGCAATCTTCCTTGGATAAATTAGGCATTGAACAACGTTATCGCCAGTTTATCGCCAGATTTTGGGAGTTAGTCACGGCCAAACAAGGAGAATTTAAGCTGCGGGAATTTGAATCGATCTGTAGTTTGATTTATGCCGATGAACGCTTAGAAAATACCGATATGAATCGACCTTTTATGATTGTCAATTTCGATCATCAAGGTAATTTTTCCACCTTTGATCCGGAATTACTATCGATTCAAACCCAACCCTACGGTGATTTTATCTTTGGTAATGTTTTGAGCGATTCTCTGGAATCTATCTGTGAAACCGAGAAATTTCAACAAATTTACGCTGATATGCGCGGTGGAGTCGATTTATGTCGGCAAAAATGTGATTATTTTGGGGTTTGTGGGGGGGGTGCCGGTAGTAACAAGTATTGGGAAAATGGCACTTTCAACTCCACAGATACTAAAGCCTGTTTATACCGGATTAAGTGCATCACCGATATAGTTCTCGATCGCCTAGAAAATTTATTAGAAGTTTAAAGATTTTTTTAGTTATCAGTTATCAGTTCATTGATTACTGTTTACTAATAACTTATGAAAAAAACCTGATCTAAATACCATTTTTCCAAAGTAAAGACAGAGATGGTCATGCCTGCTACGAATAAAGAAAAATGGTATTATTCTTCTTCTAAACTTAATCCTAACGCCTGTAAGCGTTCCGCTAGTCGATCCGCACGTTTTTTTTCTTTATCGGCACGTTTCTTTTCTCTATCAGCGCGTTTCTTTTCTTGATCGGCACGTTTCTTTTCTTGACGCATTTGAGACTCTAACTCAACAGTTGTTAAAAATTTCTCTCCATCAGGACGATACAATTCTAAACTAGATTTATCCCAGATAAAACGCATACCTAAACGGGGACTTATCCAGTCATTGATGGGGATAATTTCTCTTAAATTTTCTCCCTGTCTTTGCCATCCTTGTAAACGACAGCGCATCGGGTTATATAAATAGTATTCTTCTACACTATATGTGTCATAAAACTCTAATTTTCGACTCATTTCTGCTTTTGTATTCTTCGGTGATAGAATTTCAAAAACCACTTGAGGAGCGATATTTTCTTCCTGCCATTGACGATAGGAACCCCTCCGTCCTTTGGGACGGCCAAAGGCTACCATCACATCGGGAGCAACCGGTGAAACCAAAGTAGAACGCAGAGGATACCAGAGTAAATCTCCGGCAATAAACACCTTAGGGTCATCCGCAAAGATAATCTCTAAATTCTCCTTAATTTTGACAATCCACTCATATTGTTCGGTATTATCTGCCATCGGTTGACCATCGCTATCGGGGAAAAGAAGATCGTCGTCAATATCAAGATAACTAACCATTGTCTTTTATTTTTAATAGATGGTTGTTTTCTGATTCTAGCAAGATAATTATGAATGATGAATTAGGAATTGGGGAGATGGGGTAATGGGGTAATGGGGTAATGGGGTGTGGGGTGTGGGGAGAAAAAGCTGAAAAAGGTCTTAAGCGGCGGTTATATCTATTAAAGTCTATATTTATCAAAAAATTAATTGACTAGAATCTATAAAAACGTTAGGATTGATGGTGACAAATAGTTGTTATTGAGAAGGGGATAAGAACTTGATACAGGCAACCCTGCACCAGTTAAGGGTTTTTGAGGCTACCGCTCGACACAGTAGCTTTACCAAGGCGGCCGAGGAGTTATTTATCACTCAACCTACCGTCTCAACCCAAGTCAAACAACTCACCAAAGCCGTGGGTTTACCGCTATTCGAGCAAATTGGCAAACGTTTATTTTTAACCGAAGCGGGTAAGGAATTACTGTTCACCTGTCAAGAGATTTTTAATAAATTGGACAACTTTCAAATGAAAGTGGCCGATATTAAAGGAACTAGACAGGGAAAGCTGACTTTAGGCGTAATTACTACCGCTAAATACTTTGTACCGCGATTACTGGGGGCATTCTGTCAACAGTATCCCGGTATTGACATCGCCCTGCAAGTGACTAATCATCAGAAACTGCAAGAGCGAATGTTAAACAACGAGGATGACCTCTATATTCTCAGTCAACCGCCAGAAGAAGTGGAACTTTGTTCTCAGTCTTTCCTCGAAAATCCCCTAGTGGTGGTGGCGCGACGAGATCATCCATTGGTGGGTAAGAAAAATCTCCCCCTTGAATCCCTCAACCAGCAACCTTTTATTATGCGCGAATCGGGATCTGGAACCCGCCAAGCGGTACAAAAATTATTTAATCTCCACGATATTAAGGTGAAGGTGCGCTTGGAATTAGGCAGTAACGAGGCGATTAAACAGGCTATTTCTGGCGGTTTAGGACTATCGGTACTATCTAAGCATACTCTCATCTCGGAAGGGGAAAACGGCGAATTAGCCATCCTCGACGTGGAACATTTTCCGATTCAGCACAATTGGTACGTTTGTTACTTGGCCGGAAAACAACTTTCCGTGATTGCTGATGCTTTTTTAAAATACCTGCTGGAAGCTAGTCAAACTATCCCGATTAATGCCCCGTTAAAAAATGGTGACAGCTTATTAGTGAGCCATTAAACCTTAAACTTTAATTCAGGATCATTTTTTTTCTTGAGGTGTTTATATGTTCGAGTCCTTCAGCCAGACTATCTGGTTGGTACCTCTTTACGCCTTTGCGGGCGCACTTCTCGCTCTACCTTGGTCTCCCGGTATTATCCGACAAACCGGCCCGCGACCGGCCGGTTATCTGAACTTGATCATGACTTTCTTGGCTTTTTTCCATAGCCTTTTTGCTTTGATCGCCGTTTGGGGTCGTCCGCCTCAATCCATAGCATTTAATTGGCTAAATGCCGCAAATTTAAGCATATCTTTAGATGTGCAGATTTCAGCTGTTAATATTGGGGCGTTACTGCTAATTACCGGCTTAAACCTCGCCGCTCAGGTATATGCGATCGCCTATCTAGAAATGGATTGGGGTTGGGCAAGGTTTTATTCTCTCGTCGCCCTCTTTGAGGGTGGTATGTGCGCCCTCGTTATCTGTAATTCGCTATTTTTCAGCTATTGTGTGCTAGAAGTTCTCACCCTCGGCACTTATCTGCTGATTGGTTTCTGGTTCAATCAATCTCTGGTGGTGACGGGGGCGCGGGATGCTTTTCTGACTAAACGGATTGGCGATTTAATCCTGTTGATGGGAGTAGTGGCCCTTTTACCCCTTGCGGGAACATGGAACTTTGACCAATTGGCAGAATGGGCGGCCACAGCCAATTTAAACCCCAATGTGGCTAATTTACTCTGTTTAGCCCTGATTGCTGGTCCGATGGGCAAATGCGCTCAATTTCCTCTACATTTATGGCTAGATGAGGCCATGGAAGGACCGATGCCAGCGACAATTCTGCGGAATACCGTCGTCGTTTCCACTGGTGCTTGGTTATTGGTGAAATTAGAGCCGGTGCTACAATTATCGCCCTTAACCTTGCAGGTGATGACCATTGTTGGCTCTGTTACTGCCATCGGTGCGGGGTTAATTGCGATCGCCCAGATCGATGTCAAGCGCTCCCTTTCCTATTCCGTCAGTGCCTACATGGGACTGATTTTTATCGCTGTTGCCACCGGACAAACGGAAACCGCTTTAGTGTTACTCTTTACATACGCGATCGCTATGTCCCTGTTAGTCATGGTGGTGGGTAACATCATTTGGAATAATATCAGCCAAGATTTAAGCCAATACGGCGGTTTATGGTCCCGTCGTCCCGTTTCTGGTATTTGTTATCTCGTTGGTGCAGCTAGTTTAGTCGCACTGCCTCCCTTTGGTGGTTTTTGGGCATTAGCGCGCATGGGCGATCGCCTCTCGGAAATCAGTGGTTTACTGTTATTAGTGCTATTGTTGGTCAATGCCTTAACTGCTTTTAGTGTCACTAGAGAATTTTGCGTTTTCTTTGGCGGTAAAATCAAACCGATGACCCTGCGCTCTCCGGAAGCTCTTTGGCCCTTAGTTATACCCATGACTGTGACCATGGGTTTCGCCCTTCATCTGCCGATTTTATTGGCGCAATGGCATTTATTACCAAGTAACTTAAATCTGGGAGTGGCTTTTCTCTTGGTACTTTCCACCGCTGCTGGCGTAATTCCAGCAGCCTATGTTTACCTGAATGATAATATCCCCAAACCGATCGTTTTTCAACCCAAAGCTCTTCAAGATTTCTTTGCCAACGACCTTTATACAGCCCAATTGTATAAAGTTACCATCGTTTTTGTCGTCGGATTAATCTCGCAAATTATTAACTGGATCGATACCTTTTTGGTGGATGGTGTCGTTAACCTGGTGGGATTAGCCACGGTTTTTGGTGGTCAGAGTTTGAAATATAACGTTTCGGGCCAAACCCAATTTTACTTTCTGTCGATTATTTTGGGGGTCGCTTTGATCGGTATTATCATCTGTTGGCCTCTACTATCACAGATTTCTCTAGTTTTCAGTTAAAGATTTGATAACTTAGGCTTTTCTTTAGTATCCCTTGCCCCGACAATAGGACTTGTCCTGATTAATGGAAACAACTAGCTATGTTCAATACCTCTCGTCGCCAATTAATCCGTTATGGTGGGGGTTTTTTGGGAACTGGTCTGGCCGCTACTATTTTAGGCTCGCAACTGTCCCAAACTAACGCCCAAACTGCTGTTAATTCTGAGCCATGGCTGACTGCTCAAAATAAAGGATTGACCCCCGACCAAGCTTTAACTATGCTCATGGAAGGCAATCAACGTTTCTGGGAACGAAGACAAAAAAGTCCTAACCGCGATCAAGCTCGACTCACAGAAGTGGCCGAAAGTCAAGCCCCTTTTGCGGCAATTTTGGGCTGTGCCGATTCTCGCGTGCCGGCAGAAATCGTTTTTGATCGCGGATTAGGAGATCTATTTGTTTGTCGGGTAGCGGGAAATTTAGCCACTTCCGAAGAAATTGGTAGCCTCGAATTCGGCACGTTGGTATTAGGAGCTAAGGTAATTATTGTTCTCGGCCATTCCCGTTGTGGAGCGGTAAAAGCCACCATTGAAGGGGGTCGTTTTCCCGGACAAATCGGTCGTTTAATCGATGGCCTACAGGTGGGAGTTGATCGAGCCGAAAGACAACCCGGTTCTAACAAACTTGAGCGAGCAATTAAATCCAATGTTAACTATCAAGTAGAGAAATTAGGCAAATCCCCAGTTATCGGTGAATTAGTGGACGGCAAACAATTAAAAGTTGTCGGAGCCTACTATGATCTCGATAGCGGAAAAGTGAGTTTAATTTAGTCAATTCCAGATTAGTCATCGTGTTGGTTGGCTAATCGTTTTCTCATCCCAGTCATTGTAAATTCGATCGATACCAATATGCTCAGTACCCTGCTTTGGTTGCCAATAATTGGAGCAATTATCGTCGGTCTTTTCCCCGATAAATTTGCCCCAGCAAAATTACGTCAAATTACCCTCTTTTTTGTTGCCGCCGTCCTCTTTTGGTCTTTATATCTGCTGACCCAATATAACTTAACCAGCAATGGCTTTCAATTTTCTGAATACCGCGAATGGGCAAAACCAATCGGTTTAAGTTATAACCTCGGAGTCGATGGTTTGTCCTTACCGTTAATTATTTTAAACTGTTTCTTGACAGGAATAGCTATCTATAGTAGCGAAGAAAAAATAGATCGTCCCCGACTTTATTACATCCTAATCCTCCTGATTAACGCCGGGGTTTCTGGGGCATTAATGGCCAAAAACTTGCTGCTGTTCATCGTTTTCTATGAACTAGAATTAATCCCCTTTTATCTGATGATTGCTATCTGGGGAGGCGAAAAACGTGGCTATGCTTCGATTAAATTCCTTCTCTACACTGCCGTCTCCGGGTTATTAGTCCTAGCGGCATTTTTAGGCATCGGTTTCCTCAATGGCGGCACTTTTGACTATTCTTCCCTCTCGACCGCCGATTTCTCCCAAAAAACCCAATTACTGCTCTTAACTCTGCTGTTAGTGGGATTTGGCATCAAAATCCCCCTCGTACCTCTCCATACTTGGCTACCGGATGCCTATACGGAAGCTTCCCCCGCTACAGCAATTTTATTAGGTGGTATCCTCGCTAAACTCGGTACTTATGGCTTAGTTCGCTTTGGTCTGCAATTATTCCCCGAAACTTGGTCTTTAATCGCCCCCGGACTGGCAATTGTCGGCGTTATTAGCGTTATTTACGGGGCCTTGAGCGCTATTGCCCAAAAAGACATTAAACGCATGGTGGCCTACAGTTCGATCGGTCACATGGGCTATATACTGGTAGCAGCCGCCGCCGGCACGGGTTTAAGCGTCCTTGGTGCCGTCGCGCAAATGATTAGCCACGGTCTCATTCTCGCCCTCTTATTTTATCTGGTGGGCATTGTCGAACGCAAAGCCGGAACTAGAGATTTAGACGTTTTAAACGGTTTAATGAACCCAATTCGCGGTTTACCCCTGGTTAGCGCCCTGTTAATTCTCGCCGGTATGGCCAGCGCCGGTATCCCCGGATTAGTGGGATTTGTGGCGGAATTTATCGTTTTTCAGGGTAGTTTTTCCCGTTTTCCCGTGCAGACGGTTCTCTGTATCATCGCTTCCGGTTTAACGGCGGTTTACTTTGTTATCCTGCTTAATCGCACCTGTTTTGGTAAATTGGATAACAAACTTGCCTACTATCCCAAAGTCTTGAAATCGGAAACTATCCCCGCTTTTGTCCTAATGGTATTAATCGTCTTTTTAGGTATTCAACCCAATTATTTAGTCCGTTGGATTGAACCCACCACTAACTCGATGGTTGCCAGCTTATCGGGAGAAGCAAAACCTAGTTTTGTCTTCAAAAAATCTCCGCAAAAGTCCTCAAAAACCAACTGGTTGAATCGGGGTAAATTTTTGAGTAATAGTTAGTTATCCCTTGCTGTTTCCGAATTATTGTAACCGCCGCTAATTACTTTACCTAAAACTATGACTGGGACATTAATCAAAGCCAAACTTCCCCCTTCTACTCACGAATTTGCCGAAATTATCCAGCGTTTAGAAGCGGGTGGATCCATGTTACCGGATACTCCCGAAAACCTGATGCAAATTATCGGCATTTATAAAGCTTATGCTGTACCGATGGATTTTTATTGGCGTGATCTTCTCTACATTGCCGAAAGAGTTTTCCTCGATCCTTTGCCCTTTTTTAAATATTTTCTGCCCCAAGAATACCTAGACCTACAAAATCATTACGCTGGCGATAATGCCGATTTACGCATCTGGCGCGGCACAGGTTCTGCTCACCCTGAATTGTTAGAATTCATGGATAAAGGTAAAACCCAAAAAATGCCCAGATTAATCCATCATCTTTGGCATGATCGAATTAATATGGAATTTGCCGAAGCTTGTATGCAAGCCATGTTGTGGCATGGCCGCGATATGGGTTGGGGTTTATTTGATGCCTATCTTGATTCAGAAGAATATCGCCAAAATGCCGACCGCGCCATTAAGGCCTATTTCAAGAAAAACCCCGTGATGATGAAACTTTATGACCTGTTCCCCGATATGTTCTTGGAACAGGTGCGGATGATGTCCTATTACTCCAATTTAGGACTATTCTGGGAAGTGATGGCCCCAGTGTTTTTCGAGATGTCTGATATCTACGATGAAGGCGGGTTTAAAGGTGTTCCCGATGCCATGAATTTCCTCGTTAATGGCATTTTTGCCATCGCTGGCCGGCCAATTTATCATCACGTTTATATTGATGGTCAATGCTACGAAATTATCCCCAAATCAAAGGCTTTTACTTGGCTTTATGAAGCGGCTTTACCCTATGTGGAAGCCGTCTTTTATCGTACTGCTCCCTTCCGGGGTACAAAGTCCTATAATGCCCAAGCAAAACAGGTTCCCTACCAACAAAAAGACTTTCACTATGGCATTCTTTACGCTGATGTTTTCCCCGTGGGTACTGCGGGAATCCCCCCCACATTGTTAATGGATGATATGTATCATTTCTTGCCCCAATATCTGATCGATTACTATCAGCAACAGTGCCGGGGGGAAGACGATATTTTGATTCAATTGGGGATTAGTTTTCAGCGATCGATGTATAATGTGACTTCGGCAGTTATTCAAGCTCTACGCACTGCTTTACTCTATCCCCTCGACGATCCTAATCCCAAACATTTACTCAAAAATCGTCAATTCTTTGAGGCACAAATGGACAGATTTAAACGTCCCGAAGCGCGTCTTAGAGATATCCAAAGTCCTAATTATCGTTGAGGTTTTTTGATTACTTTTCTGGTGGGTTTATAGCCCACCTTTTTTGATATAATGAGATGACCGACACCCAACCTCAAAAAAGATGACCACTTTTCCCATCATCGATAATAACGAGTCCTGTGCGGATGAGGTAAAATTTCCCCCTAGGGATATCTGGAGTGAGGAACCCCCCTTGGAAAGCTACGCTCATTTACAACAAATTCTGATTTTACTTCAGTCTTTAGAATGGTTATGGCAAGATCGTAATGATTATTTTGCCGCCGCTAATTTGAGCATTTATTATAGTCCTAATCAGAAAAAATCCGAGGATTTTCGCGGGCCAGATTTTTTTGTCGTTTTGGGAACAGAAAGACGCTTAGAGCGAAAAAGTTGGGTAGTTTGGGGAGAAGGGGGCAAATATCCCGATGTTATCGTGGAAATTCTGTCTCCTAGTACCGCCAAAATAGATCGCGGCGAGAAAAAACAAATTTATCAAGATATTTTTCGCACTCCCGATTATTTTTGGTTCGATCCTGAAACCTTAGAATTACAAGGATTTCGGCTCATGGAAGGGCAATATCAAGCAATTGAACCGACGGACAGGGGTTGGCTATGGAGCGATCGCTTAGGCTTATTTCTGGGTATTTATCAACAACAATTACGCTATTTTAATAGGGAGGCTGAATTAATTCCTACCCCCGCAGAAGTGGCTAAACAGGAACGTCAAGAGAAGGTTTTAGCTTTACAACAAATAGAACAATTAAAATCTCGCTTACGGGAGTTAGGAGCCGATTTAGAAGGTATTTAGAGCCAGTTTTTTCAGTGAAAATAGGAATATTTTCCGTAAATTACCCCACCCCTCACCCATTTAGATAGTCAACAGCTTAGTATTTTTTGCCTCTTGCCTGACTGGGAGTCACAAGTCTAAGCTAAGAATAGCTTGCCAACCCGTCCCGACCACCGGATAACTGATAGAATGAATGATTCTAACGCTAATTCCCCCGCTCAATCCTCAGAAGAGACAATAGATGAAAGCAATTGGGTAGATCTGGGGGAAGAGGAGAAACCCCTAGATAAACCCACTGCCAAACCTATCCAACCATCTCCTCTCAAGTCTATCGCTACCCTGATCACGGTGGAGACGGCTTTTTTGGCCAGCGCTACCAGTTTAATCTGGTTAATTGACTATTATTTTCCCCTCGGACCGTTATTAAGGGTTTTCTTCCCGATTCCTATCGCTTTAGCCTATTTACGTTGGGGCGCTCGTTGTGCTTCCATGACAGCATTAGTTTCTAGTTTACTTTTGTCGGTGTTGATGGGACCGACTCGCAGTATCGTCTTTTTGATTCCCCACGGCTTGATGGGGTTACAATTGGGGCTATGCTGGCGCCGGGGTGCGCGCTGGGAATTTTCTATCTTGACTGGGGGACTGTTGGGGGCTTTTGGTTTATTCTTTCGTTTTTGGCTATTTTCAATTCTTTTAGGCGAAAATCTTTGGTTATATGTGATTACCCAAGCGACTAATTTTATCGATTGGATTTTCACCCAGTTAGGGATTCTCGCTAAACCGACGCTGCTGCAAGTTCAATCGATGGCAGTTGTGGGTATATTTGTCAATAGTTTATTATACCTATTTGCCGTGCATTTAGTGGCGTTATTAGTTCTTGATCGCCTTGGTAATCCGATTTCTCGTCCGCCCAAATGGGTGCAGGCCATACTAGATTATGAGTGATTATTTAGCGCTTTATCGTCAGTAAGCTAAGAGGTGTTTAAACCGCTTATTCTTAGATTAGCCGAATCTCCCCCAATCCCTTTAGTGCTGCCTCTTGCTTCGTCTCAACAAGCAATTTAAATTACGAACAGCTTATCTCCAGTCAACTTTTAATTGAGCGTTTCATCAAGGCAGTAATTTGGCCGTGGCCCGATGGTTAGAGGGGAAAGGTTATCGAATATACCGTTATCGTCCCTACCTGCAAGAATTGCTAGAAATCGAGTCAGAAGCGGATTTACAGGGAATTTTGAACGTTATCGCCTTGTCTGAACAGGAATTAAGGGATTAAGGAAACCGTCAATCCGGTCATCTCATGAATAATCCTAACTAGGGTCTGCTGAATAAATCTAAAAACCTTGTTGGGTAAGACTTTTAGACTTTTTGTCAATCAAAAAGTACCAGGCATGGGAGTGATCAGGGGGAAAATTCAGGTACTTTTTCCCTGAAAATTAGGTAGTTGACCACCTG
>NZ_JADBSA010000277.1:0-17126 GCF_020246945.1 Microcystis sp. M113S1
AACCCTTATATAGAAAGGCATTTAGCGATTTTTGTCAATTGTTTTTGATCTAGAGCGAACTAATCAATTAAGTCTCTTACCAGATAAGGATTTAGTCGATTTATGCCCCCCTATCGAACCATACCAAGTAACGAAGAACCATAACTTCCTTTTATCAAAAATCCTATTTAAAAGTTATAGGATAGTGGGGAAGAAAAAAAGATGTTAGCGATAACATCTTTTTGGCATTTTTTACAATTTAACTTCAATATCAACCCCTGCGGGTAAATCTAATTTCATCAAAGCATCGATTGTCTTAGAAGAGGGTTGGTAAATATCAATAATGCGGCGATGGGTGCGGGTTTCAAAATGTTCACGGGAGTCCTTGTCAACGTGAGGGGAACGCAGGACACAATAAATCTTTCTTTTGGTCGGTAGGGGAATCGGTCCGATCGCCGTGGCGTTAGTTCTATTGGCAGTATCGACAATCTTCTCACAGGAAGTATCGAGTAAGCGCCGGTCAAAAGCTTTCAAACGAATGCGAATCTTCTGTTGTTGTAACGTAGCCATAATTTCACCTATTGCAATTGTCAAGGTACGAGATAAAGACAGTAACGGAGCAGCTTTTAAATTCACTGCCCCGTTAATTAGTAGATTAGCCTACTTGATAATTTTCGAGATAACGCCAGAACCGATGGTGCGACCACCTTCGCGAATAGCGAAGCGCATACCCTGTTCAATAGCGATCGGGTTGATCAGTTCCACAGTCATTTTGATCCGGTCCCCCGGCATGACCATTTCTACTGTTTCTCCCTCGTCGGAGGTGTAGTCTTGGATAGTGCCAGTTACGTCGGTCGTCCTTACATAGAACTGAGGACGATAGTTTTTAAAGAAAGGAGTGTGACGACCACCTTCTGCTTGAGTTAACACATATACCTCACCTTCAAACTGGGTGTGGGGTTTGATTGTACCCGGTTTAGCGATAACCATGCCGCGCTCGATGTCGGTTTTTTGGATACCACGTAGAAGGATACCAGCGTTATCGCCAGCCATTCCTTCTTCAAGACTTTTCTTGAACATTTCGATCCCAGTAACGGTGGTGGGGCGAGTTTCTCTGATCCCGACCAATTCCACGTTATCACCCACTTTTACCTTACCGCGTTCGATCCGACCGGTAGCCACCGTCCCCCGACCAGTAATCGAGAATACGTCTTCTACCGCCATCAGGAAGGGTTTATCGATCGCCCGTTCAGGAGTGGGAATATAGCTATCCACCGCGTCCATTAATTCATAAATCGCATCTACCCACTCGTTATCGCCTTTTTGGGCTTTGGGGTTTTTGGTCATGTACTCGAGGGCTTCTTTAGCAGAACCAGCAATAATGGGGATATCGTCGCCAGCAAAGTCGTAACTGCTGAGAAGTTCGCGCACTTCCAGTTCTACGAGTTCCAGTAACTCCTCATCATCCACCATATCTTTTTTGTTGAGGAAGACGACCAGGTTAGGTACACCCACCTGACGAGCCAGCAGGATATGTTCCCGGGTTTGGGGCATGGGGCCATCAGCGGCCGAGACCACGAGAATACCACCGTCCATCTGTGCCGCACCGGTGATCATGTTTTTTACATAGTCCGCGTGGCCGGGGCAGTCAACGTGAGCATAGTGGCGATCGGCGGTTTCGTACTCAACGTGAGCGGTGTTGATGGTGATCCCGCGAGCCTTTTCTTCAGGAGCGGCATCGATTTCATCGTATTTTTTAGCTTGGGCATTACCCAGAGCCGCTAGGGTCATAGTGATAGCGGCGGTGAGGGTAGTTTTGCCGTGGTCAACGTGACCGATCGTACCGATGTTAACGTGGGGTTTCGTCCGTTCAAATTTAGCGCGTGCCATTTACTTTCTGTTCCTTTGTTTTTTTTTCTTCTTCAGCTGGGTGAACAGTAATCAGTCACCAGAGATCAGTTTTAAGTTAGCAGTTATTAGAGTTGACCGACCAACTTTAAATGATCGGTTTGTCTTCACTGCTCACCGGTCACTGGTCACTGATTAGCCGTTCCCTTTACTTTTGGTGATAATCGTCTCGGCCACGTTGCGGGGGACTTCTTCGTAATGGCTAAATTCCATGGTGAAGATGCCCCGTCCTTGGGTTTTGGAGCGAATATCAGTGGCGTAACCAAACATTTCCGCTAGGGGAACTTTAGCGGAGACTTTGGCGATGCCAGTCTCGGTTTCTTGACCTTCGATTTGTCCCCGACGGGAGTTAAGATCACCGATGACGTTACCGATGAAGTCTTCGGGTACTTCCACCTCAACCTTCATCATCGGTTCTAGGAGAACGGGAGAAGCTTTCATCACCGCTTCTTTGATCGCCATGGAACCGGCAATCTTAAAGGCCATCTCGGAGGAGTCCACATCGTGGAAAGAACCATCCACCAGGGTTGCCTTCAGGTCGATGACGGGATAACCCGCTACGATCCCCGATTCGCAAGCTTCTTTCATCCCTTGTTCTGACGGGTTGATGTATTCTTTGGGGATAGCACCACCGACAATTTTGGAGACAAAAACAAAGCCAGACCCCGGTTCACCCGGTTCGAGTTCGATGACGACGTGGCCGTACTGCCCTTTACCGCCACTTTGACGGATAAATTTACCCTCAGCCCGTACGGGTTTCCGCACAGTTTCCCGATAGGCAACTTGGGGAGCGCCCACGGTTGCTTCGACTTTATATTCCCGGAGCATTCGATCGACCAGGATTTCCAGGTGCAGTTCTCCCATCCCGGCGATTACCGTTTGATTGGTTTCGGGATCAACTTTGACCCGGAAGGTGGGATCTTCATCGGAGAGAGCTTGCAGAGCTTTGCTGAGTTTCTCGATGTCCTGTTTGGTTTTCGGTTCCACCGCCACGGAGATAACCGGTTCGGGGATAAAGAGGGATTCTAGGATAATCGGGTTTTTCTCATCACAGAGGGTATCCCCAGTAATGGTGTTTTTCAGTCCGATCGCCGCCCCTAGATCACCGGCGCGCAGTTCATCCACTTCGATCCGTTCGTTGGATTTGAGGACAATCAGGCGAGCGATCCGTTCTTTGGTTCCTTTGGTGGAGTTGTAGGCGTAGCTGCCTTTGGCCAAAACCCCAGAATAAACCCGCAGGAAGGTTAAACGACCGAAGGGATCGGCCATGATTTTGAAGGCGAGAGCAGAGAAGGGAGCATCATCTTTCGCTTCCCGGATTTCTTCGGTTCCGTCGGGGAGAATCCCTTTAACGGCAGCTACTTCCGAGGGCGAGGGCAGATAATCGACGACGGCATCGAGGAGCAGTTGTACCCCTTTGTTTTTGAAGGCTGAACCGCAGAGGACGGGAACAATTGTACCTGCAATCGTCCCTTCTCTGAGACCGCGTTTGATTTCCGCTGCGGTGAGTTCTTCACCTTCTAGATATTTTTCTAGGAGTTCTTCATCAGCTTCCGCTACAGCTTCCACCAGTTGCAGGCGGAATTCTTCGGCCTTTTTCAATAAGTCTTCGGGAATGTCGGTTTCTTCTATGTCTTTCCCTAGATCGTCCTTATATATATAGGCGCGCATCTTGACGAGATCAACGATCCCGCTCAGTTCGCTTTCCGCGCCGATCGGCATTTGGATGGGAACGGCGTTAGTTCTGAGGCGATCTCTTAATTGTTCGTAAACTTTGAAGAAATTCGCTCCCGTTCTGTCCATTTTGTTGACAAAGGCAATCCGGGGTACTTTGTACCGATCGGCTTGTCTCCAGACGGTTTCCGATTGGGGTTGTACACCACCAACAGAGCAGAAAACCGCCACTACTCCATCGAGTACCCGCATGGAACGTTCCACTTCAATGGTGAAATCGACGTGACCGGGGGTATCAATGATGTTGATGCGATGATCTTGCCAACTGGTACTGATGGCGGCGGCGGTGATGGTGATTCCCCGCTCCCGTTCCTGTTCCATCCAGTCGGTAATTGCCGTTCCGTCGTGGACTTCGCCCAGTTTATGAGCGACTCCCGTGTAGAACAGGATTCTTTCTGTTGTCGTTGTTTTGCCCGCGTCTATATGAGCGGCGATTCCGATGTTTCGCACTCTCTCTAGCGGGATAGTCCGTGCCACAGCAACCTCCTTGCTTTGCTTGCCAGTGAAATTGGATTTTGTTCCAGTATTTTTTACACTATTTACAATTCTATACTTTTCTTGACAGTTTTTTTAGCGGCAGAGGTCTGGTCTACCGCCCTAAGTATGGTTTAGTAACGATAGTGGGCGAAGGCTTTGTTTGCTTCTGCCATGCGGTGGGTTTCTTCCCGCTTTTTGATCGTGCCGCCGGTTTCATTGGCCGCATCCATGATCTCGTTGGCCAGTTTACCGGCCATGGTTTTGCCGCCTCTAGTCCGAGCATAATGAACCAACCAGCGTAGTGCCAATGTACTACCACGATTGCTGCGTACTTCCATCGGTACTTGATAGGTGGCTCCACCGACCCGGCGGGCTTTCACTTCCACTAGGGGAGTGGCGTTTTTAACGGCTTTTTCAAATACTTCTAGGGGTTCTTGACCGGTACGTTCGCCGACGGTTTTCAGGGCATCGTAAACGATATTAGCGGCCAGGGATTTTTTGCCCGATCGCATGATCCGGCGGATGGTCATGCTGACTAAACAGCTATTGTAAACGGGATCGGGGGGAATAGGACGTTTTTTGACGTTTTTACGGCGAGACATCGGAGTATTCCTGAATTTTCTAGGTTAACTTTAACTTTTGCTTGACAGTCGGATGATTACAGCCCATCTCAAACCCTCTCCTGCGAGTCTCAAGTCTCTTGGGTTAACTTTGACCGACTCGGTGGGAGTATTTTTTTGGTTAATCAATTCCCTGTTTATTTAGCTGCGGGTTTGGGGCGTTTGGTTCCGTACTTAGACCGCGCCTTTTGACGGTTTTTCACCCCAGTGGCATCGAGGGTGCCGCGAATGATGTGATATCTGACTCCGGGCAGATCTTTAACCCGACCGCCCCGAATGAGGACGACGGAGTGTTCTTGCAGGTTATGACCGATCCCGGGGATGTAGGCTGTCACCTCAAATCCAGAGGTTAAACGTACCCTAGCCACTTTCCGTAGGGCTGAGTTGGGTTTTTTCGGTGTGGTGGTATATACTCTTGTACAAACTCCCCGACGTTGGGGGCATTGTTTGAGGGCGGGAGATTTGGTTTTTCTTTTCGCTTTGGATCTTTCGTCGCGTATTAATTGCTGAATGGTGGGCATGATAGGGCTGTATCTAAGGTTACTCTGAACTCCTATTACCGAAGGTCAAATCGTTGACAAAAGGCCATTATAGCAAATTGTTGCTCTTGTTGTCAAGTCGCTTATTGTGCTTTTCTCCGGTTTAGAGGTTAGAGATTGTCTTTTTCTTGGGCGGCGGCGGCACTTAATTCGAGCGTTATTAGGCGATAAAACTACAGCTTCGTTGTTTTGGCTTGATCATGCAATTGTAGCGATAATTATCGCCTAATTAATCGGCTAATGTCTGAAAAACTGTCTCTAGCTAACCTCATTTTCAGAATTGGTGTCTAGACTATTAGCTCTTAACGCTATATTTAGAGCTTTTGTACTGGATGCCCCACAAATATGCTGCCATAAAATATTGTTAACCCTAAAGGTTAACAATATTACAAGGGTCATCTACAATGGATATTGTATTTAAGAAAAAAAAATTTGAGAACGAATGCAATAGCCAACGGCTCCTGAAAAAACAGTATGGAGAGAAGATGGCTAAGAAAATCAGGCAAAGACTCGACGATTTAAAACATGACTAATACTATTGAGAACAGATCTGCACCGGATTTTATTTCTCCACCGGGAGAAACCCTTGCCGAAATCCTAGAAGAAAGAAATATGTCTCAATCGGAACTGGCCCAACGTATGGGCAGACCGAGAAAGACTATCAATGAGATCATAAAAGGTAAAGCGGAGATTACTAGCGATACCGCTTTACAGATAGAGTTAGTGTTAGGAACTCCCGCCAGTTTCTGGATGGAGCGCGAAAGACTTTATCGGGAATATTTAGCGAGAAAAAACGAGAATCAAAGATTAAAAGGTTATTTAGGCTGGTTAACAAAAATTCCTTATCGGCAGATGACTAAACTAGGCTGGCTCAAGTTTTATGAGGATAAAATAGAGCAATTACGGGAGAGCTTAATTTTTTTTGCCGTTGTCTCCCCTGAGCAATGGGAGGAGATTTGGGGGAGAAATTTATCGATTGATTTTAGAAAGTCTCAGGCATTTGAGAGCGATCAAGGGGCGATAACAGCATGGTTACGTCAAGGAGAAATAGAGGCATCGAAAATTAATTGTGCTGATTACAACGAGTTGAAATTCAGAGATGTCTTGCAGCAAATTCGTTTGTTAACTGTTAAGTCGATCAAGGTATTTCAACCGCAAATGATCGACCTTTGTGCGGCAGCGGGAGTTGCCTTGGTCTTTGTTCCTGAACTTCCGAAAACAAGGGGACACGGTGCTACCCGTTGGTTAGGTTCTCAGAAAGCTTTAATTCAATTGAGCGATCGATACAAAACAAATGATCATTTTTGGTTTTCTTTTTTTCATGAAGCTGGTCATATTGTATTACATGGGAAACGAATTTTATTTTTAGAGGGGCAAGATATTCAAGATAAAATTAAAGAAAAAGAGGCGGATATTTTTGCGGCTAATTTATTAATTAATTCCAGAGATTGGCAGAGATTTATCGCCAATAATTGTCTAAGTAAAAAAGCTATTAATCAATTTGCCGAACAACTAGGAATACACCCTGGTATTATTGTTGGTAGACTGCAACATGAGCAAATTATTTCTGATCAAAACTGTAATGATCTCAAGGACAAATATTGTCTAAATACACAAGATTCCTTTTTGGTATTGACGAGCGACTCCCCAAAAGGAAAACTTCCTATCTCACCATTAAGATAACTGCTGTAAGCGGAGATTACTAAGGATAAATTTGACAATAACTGACAAAATTGCGATAAAATCAAAAAAAGTCAGGTAGAGGATAGTTATGCTCGATCTTGCGAAATTAGCGGCAAAAATGCCCGGGATTAGTCAACATTTTCAACAGGAAGTGGCAGCTAGTCGCGAGCGAGTGCAGCGAGCGAAAATTCTTTTAGAACAAGCGCAACAGCAACAGGAAAAACTGCTAGAACTCTATCATAACTGGCACGATCGCCTAATTTTCTCCGTAGCGCTACCGATCGAACCTCTCGACACCCGCATTACTATCCTTCCCGCTCCCGAAAGTCATAGCGTTTTTGCCACGGATGGTTCCCAAATTGCCCCTTCTCACCACGAAATCGCCTACTGTTATCTAATTAATATCGGTAGGATTATGTTGCACTATGGTCAAAATTTACACCCTCTGCTCGATAGCATTCCCGAAGTCTATTACAAATCAGAAGACCTCTACATTTCTAAACAGTGGGGTATTCGCGTGGATGAGTGGATGAGTTATCGTCGGACGGTATTAGAAAGCCAAATGTTAGCAGAAATGGCTACTCGTTGGGTAAAACCCCCTGGGGCCCATTATGAACCAAATTTAGCCCTCGTGGATGGTTCTTTGATCTATTGGTTTATCGATAGTCTCCCCCCGGAAGCAAAAGATTTAATTTTGCCACCGATTTTTCAGTCTTGGGACGATTTAAAATCAGCTAGAATCCCGCTTATGGGTTATATTAGTGCTTCTCGTAGCACGGAAGGCTTAAATTTCCTGCGTTTACAATCTTGTCCCCATGATAGTCCCAATTGCTTGATCAATTGCGGTGATTTAGACCCAGAAAAAACTCCTTGTCGCGTCGTCGATCCTCTCCGGGATGCTTCTCTCTGGGGTTATTTATTGGAACCGGGACAAAGAAGTCCTTTTTGGCGCAGTTCTTTGAAAATACTCGATCTTTATGGGGATGAACATCGCATTTACTTCTGTTATCTCCATGTGGGGACGGAAATCGCTAGGGTAGAGGTTCCTGCTTGGGTGGTGGAGGAGCGAGAATTACTCGATCGCTCTTTGAGTATTTTACTGGCCCAGGTGTTAAAAGGTTATGGTTATCCGATCGCCTTAGCGGAAGCGCACAATTTAGCAGTGATTAAAGGTGGCGATCGCCTGCGTTTTTTTGCCCTTTTGGAACAACAGATGATTAAAGTCGGTTTACAGGATGTGGGAACATCTTATAAGGAAGCGAGAAAGCGCAGTAGTATCGCTTAATTGAGGATTCAGCAGATGGGGAGTGGTCACTGATAACTGATAACTGGTCACTGATAACTGATAACTGGTCACTGATAACTGAAAAAGGTGGGAATTACCCACCTTAAACTTGATTTTTGCCGAATTTTTCTAGCGACTGCTCCGATCTTGATCCAAGACGCTGACGGGGAAATTATTATAACCAACGTGATGTTTGCTGGTTTTTTGAATTTCTTCTTTAATTTGATCTAGATCAACATAGCGATCGGCTACATTAATTAAACTATCACTGGTCATCGATCGCAAACTAACCACTTCCACTCGCGCACCACGGTAACTGACGGAATCGGCAGCATAGGCCAAATCCCCATCACCACTGACAATGACTGCGGTATCATAGGAACCCACTAGAGCCATTAAATCCACGGCGATTTCCACGTCGAGATTGGCTTTTTTGGAACCATCGGGTAATTGTACTAGATCTTTAGCGATGACTCGATAACCGTTGCGACGCATCCAGAGGAGGAATCCCTGCTGTTTTTCGTTAGTGCGATCAACTCCAGTATAAAAGAAGGCCCGCAAGAGACGAGAACCGGCAGTTAAACGACAAAGTAATTTGGTGTAGTCAATTTCGATACCTAATTGCAGAGCCGCATAAAATAAATTGGAACCATCGATGAAAATCGCCACACGACCGCGATTTTCTAGCACTTGTTCGGGGGTGAAGACTGGGGCCGTGTCATAATCATCAAACATTTTATTTTTCCTCGTTTGTTAAAAGTTTAGTGTTGATTGTTTGCCAGTTGTATCCCAAAGGACAACAGACCTTAAAAAATAGAGTTATTAAAAAATTCCTTTAGGAATCGTTTAACGGCAGTTCTAGTTTAGAAAAGATCGGTTCAGGTGTTCCTAGTTGTGGATTTGTGGGTAATCCCCATTGACAGTGTTGGGAAAAAGAGACACCATCGGGGGAGTTTTCTCCGTCCTCCGACCTGAAAGTATTAAAATCAATAACAAAACCTAGTTGTTGATAAATTTTACTGCTCAAGGTCGGTATTATCGGTGAGAGTAGGTAGGCAGAGAGTCTGACTGATTCCAAAACCGCGTAGAGGACTTTTTCTACTGCTGCTTGTTGTTTCTGTTTAAATAAACTCCAGGGCGCACTCTCATCGATAAACTTGTTACTGGCACGAATTAACGCCAATATTTCCTCACAGGCTTGATTAAATTGTAGCGCATCATACTTCTGTTCAACAATTACCCCTAGATTGATCCCCATATTCTTAAGACGATTATCGTTCGGGATATCTACGCCAGTCAACTGGGGGGGGATATTTTGGCAGTATTTTTTAACCATGCCTAGGGTGCGATTGAGGAGATTGCCTAAATCGTTGGCTAAATCCGCGTTAAGAATATTAACAAATCTGGTTTCCTGAAAATCGCCATCCTGTCCTAATTCAATCTCTTTGACGAAATAGTAACGGACGGCATCGGCCCCATAGCGCTCAACCAAATCGAAGGGATCGAGGGTATTACCGAGACTTTTGCCCATTTTCCGCCCGTCTTTGGTCAAAAAGCCATGGCCGAATACTCTTTTAGGCAAGGGTAAACCTGCCGACATTAGCATAGCCGGCCAATAAATGGCATGGAATCTTAATATATCTTTACCGATCAGATGCAGATTGATCGGCCACCATTTGGCTAAGGCATTTTCTAGGGTGGGTTCGTCTTCGGGGTCGAGAAGGGCGGTAACATAGCCAAGAAGGGCATCAAACCAAACGTAGATGGTATGCTGACCATCGTGGGGAATGGGAAACCCCCAAGCGACATTAACCCTAGAGATGGAGAAGTCCTGTAGTCCCTGGTTGACGAAGTTGAGAACCTCATTACGTCGGCTTTCTGGTTGAATAAAATCGGCTTGCTCTTGGTAAAGTTGTTCTAGTTGTGCCTGATACTTAGAGAGACGGAAAAAATAGTTTTCCTCGTCGCGCCATTCGGCGGCCAGATTAGTATGAATGGGACAACAGCCATTATCTAATAGTTCTCTTTTTTCCTTAAATTCTTCACAGGCGACGCAATACCAACCCTGTTGGCGATCGAGATAGATATCGCCCTTTTCCCAGACTCTTTCAAAAAATTCGTTAACAATTGCCTGATGACGGGGGGCAGTGGTGCGACTAAAGCGATCATACTGGATATGTAGCTTTGCCCAGAGATTGGCAAAACTGGTGGCGATGCGATCGCAGTGTTCCTGGGGATTGAGTCCTTTGGCCGCAGCAGTCCGTTCGATTTTCTGTCCGTGTTCGTCGGTTCCTGTAATTAAGAGGACAGAATTGCCCTGTAACCGCTGCCATCGTGCCATAACATCCGCTACGATCGTTGTGTAAGCACTACCGATGTGAGGGATATCGTTGACATAATAAAGAGGTGTTGTTAAAGCAAATGTTCTTCGCTCATTCAAATCATTCATGAAATTTATTTTTTTTAATAGACGAGGCTGCCCCGAGGCTGATCCGTAGATGATTGGGACATAATCCCTATATTTTATGATCCTCTAATTCTGTTTTATCCTTTAGTTGTGATCTAAGTCAATAAAAACAATCTTAAGGCCGATTTTTTTTTTCCATGAAGCTGCTTACCCCCCTATCTACCTCTCGTTTAATTCTTGATACCACACGCACGGGTCTGTTTACCGTCGGTCAAGAAAATCTACCCAGCCAAGGAGTGGCGATCGTGGTAAGTAACCATCGTAGCTTTTTGGACGCGCCGATCTTAATTCAAGCTTTGGGCAAAAGTCTCCCGATCGCCTGTCATCACTACATGGGAAAAACGCCGCTTTTGCGGGAATTAATCGGAGAATTAGGCTGTTTTCCCTTTGATACCCCCGAAAAACGCCACCGAACTTTTTTTCGGCAAGCAACGGATTTTTTACAGTCCGGACGATGGATCGGTTTATTTCCAGAAGGTGGATCGCCGATGTTAAATTTGACTCCTCCTCGTCAAATTAGCCGTTTTCAAAGCGGATTTGCCCATTTAGCCCTGCGTTGTCCCGTGGAGAATTTATCTGTCTTACCTGTGGCTATTCTCTCCGAGTCGGAAACTGCTATTAGTCCTTTTCCCGTGCGTTTGCTACGCTGGTTAGATACCACAGAACCTTTATTCGATCAAGATGGTTGGCATCCTGTTGTATTTTATCATCGTGTTAAGGTGGCGATCGGTCGTCCCTACCGCATTACTGAGAGCGATCGCTCAGATTATCAAGGTAAACAAGGAAAAAAAGCGATTAATCGTTTAATTGGTCATTGTCAGTCGGAAATTAGCGATTTATTGCTGAAGGGCTAAGTCAGGAGGCAGGAGGCAGGAGGCAGCTTTTTTCTTCCCACTTCCTAACTCATAATTCATAATTGATAATTCATAATTGATACTCCTTTTTCTTATTGCGCCAATATTCTGACTAGCTCTGCTTTCTTCATCTTGCTTAAACCAACGATTCCCTTTTCTTTGGCTAGAGTCTTTAATTCAGAAACAGTCTTGAGTTTGAGAGTTTCTTCTGAAAACTCCTCAATCACTGCATCTTGTTGAGATTGAGGAGTGAGATAAAAGACAGTTTTGAGTAAATCTAATCCCTTCCCTTTTGTAATTCCACACTTGAGGGCAACAATTGAGTCTAAACTCTTCCAGAATTGACGGGGAGCCTCATCAATCCTAGCAGTAGCAGTAGCTAATTTAACTGTTTTTAGTGGGCTATTCGGTTGTTCAATTAAGAACTGTAAAGCAGATTTAATTTCTTCTCTTGAAGCTGTTGACAGATTTAGTTTTGGGGTTTCTTCTCTTGCCAAAACTCTGGATATATTCCTAGCATCTTCTGTTCCATCAGCAATAATACACCAAATTCTTTCTAGTCCAGCCCTTTCAGCCACAGCATAAACAAATGAGTTGCCGATAACTTCATAGCGATCCTCTGATAGTTCTTTGACGATCACGGGCAGCCAGTTGCGTCCACCTTTCTGCTGTAATAGTTTAGCAGCAACTTCAATTAAAAAACTATCAGCATCGGTCCCATTAGTAATTTCTATTTCATCTAAGTAGAGATACTTCAAAGTACCAATATCGGTATATTCCATCATTGTAAAAAATACTCCTTTGCTAAGTCTTTGTAGTAGTCATAAGCGGAACGATTTTTATAAACGGCTGGCACGCGAGCGAAGGCAGCACTGGCTATAATAGCGTATTCTGGCACTTGATGAATATGTAAATCTTTTTTGGCATTAGTATATCTGGGATAAAAATAGGGTACAAGGTTTTTGTCATTTTTTAGTATTTGATTAATTTCTTTTTGGGCAAGTTCTAACTGTGGTTGAGTAATCTTCTCACCGTTGAAAAAAATTGGTAAGGCTATGGGAGTCCCATCTTTTTTTGATTTTTGCATTTCCGGCAGAAACTCCTTGATGGCAGTGGCTGCATTATTAAGGGAGAATGAATTGTTATGTTTTGTGGGTAAGAGGACAACATCGGCAGCATAAACAGCCAGCTTGCTAGTAAATCGCCAATTGGGAGCTGCATCTATAAAGATGTAATCATATTCATATCTAGCTAAGTCTAATTTTCTATGGAGAGTGTATATTTTCATTTTAGCATTATACTCAAATTCCGAATACTCTGCCATTTTAGGCTCAGTAGGAACGACATCGAAGGTAATTTGTCGTTTTGAATTCTTAAAAATATAGGGACGAATCACTGATTTTAGTTCAATATTGCGGTCAGTTAAAGCCTTTTCTAGTAGGCCATCTTCTGGTTTCATATTTAGGAGAGATCTAGTTAAATCTCCTTGATTAAAATCAAAGTCTAAAACTAAAACTTTTTTACCTAACAAGGCAAGAATAGCGGCAAGATTTACGGTTGTGGTGGTTTTGCCTACACCGCCTTTATTATTGTAAACAGTAACCGTTAGTGCTTTGGGAGTATTGTCAATTTTTGTCTTGATCAGAGCTATAGTATCATCAATGTTCTCAGGAGTTAGCTCTATGCAAGTAGTGGCAGGAAAAATGATTTTACCATGTTTTCTAAATAACTGGATGTGCGAACCGTTAGTGATAATTCCCCATTGGGCTGCTTGACAGTTATTCCCTAATAACTGACGCTTTAACTGATTGACAGTTGCCTTATAACTTGGACTATTTTCAGTTAGGTTAATATCTCTACCTTTTAACTCTATCAGCAGAAAAGGATTACTCTTTGTCTGCAAAAAAATATCGTTTTCTAGGTTTCTCCGAGTGGCAAAGTCGGTAATCCCACCGCCTCCCGTGTCGTAACTTGGGATTATCTCCGTGGTTGAAAATCCTAAATATGATATCAGGTAAGGTGCAAAGTTGGTGCTAACAATCGCTTCCGACGCATTTTGAGGCAAATGCTGAAGATAAGATTTGAGACTTTTTACTTTGGGGGTGTTATCTTTCATTTCAGTTCACAAACTATAGACTAAAGTTAATGAATTACTGTTTTTTTGAGTATAACACCCCATTTCCTCAACCCCTAACCCATTATGGAAAAATTAACTAATCTCGATCGCTTGGCTGAAGAAATTTTAGGTTTAATTCCAACAGAAACGGTTATCATTGCCGAATTTGACGGTGATAGTATTTATTATCGCGCGGGTGCGGGTAAAAACAGCCAGGCAATTGTGGGCAAAAGGGGTGATATTGCCACGTCGGGATTGTGTACGGTGGTTTACCGGGATAGTTGTCCGGTGGTGGTGGGACAAACCCTAGGAGATAATCGCATCCGTCAGGATATAGCCGTCGCTTTGGGGATAAAAACGGCTTTAGCTGTGCCAATTAGGGTTAATAATCAGTTATTTGGCGCAGTAATGGTCTTAAACCGTCTCGATGCTGGGGAATTGACCGATCGAGATAGTTTGTTAGTGGAGGAATATCTGAACTCGTTACTCAGAGATGAGGGATAGAAGCGGTTGGGTAATCCAGTTGAATGCTACGGCGATTTGATGGTTGAGGGTGGGCAGACGGTAGAGATAGACTAAGCGACGGGTAAGATGGGCAAGGGGGCCGGCTAATTGTAGTCCTAAACCGCTAATGGTAGCTTCATCGATGCCGAGGGTCAACATTTCGCCTAAAGGTTGATAACGGAAGGGTAAAGCCGGTTTATCGTGGAAACTCGCCCAAATATTCCAAGCGCAGTAGTCGGACTGTTGAAGGGCTACTTGGGCCGTGGCAGCATAGGGTTTATCGTCTTGATCGCGACTATCGGCCGCATCGCCGATCGCGTAGATACTGGGGTTTTCGACAGTTTGTAAATATTGATTAACTTTTAGTAATTTGCGCTCATTATGTGCTATGGGCAAATTAGCGATCAGTGGGGAGGCGATCGGACTAACGGTCCAGAGAATTAGATCAACGGGGATATTGTCGATCTGTCCTTTGTAGTCAAGGGAGAGGCGATCAGCTTGGATATCGGCGACGGTGGTTTCTAGGTCTAACCAAACCAGACGTTTTTCCAGGGCTTTTTTGGCAGTGTCGCGGTTAAATTGGGGTGAAAGGGCAATTATATCGCTATTTCTTTCGATCAGACGAATTCTTCCCCTTTCTCCGAGGCGATCGGCCAGCTTACAGGCTAATTCTACGCCGCTATAACCGCCCCCGATAATGGCGACCCGAATTTTATCGCGATCGGATTGTTCTAGGGTTTTGAGTCGATCCCGAAGACGATAGGCATCCTCGAGACTACGAAAGGGGATAGCGTGGGTTTTGGCCCCGGGTAGGAAGTCAAGGGAGGATTGACCACCGAGGGCGATCACGAGGCGGTCATAGCATATATCGTTTTGATTGTCAAGGGTTATTTTATGATTATTAACATCGATCGCCGTGACGGTTCCCTGTTGGAAGTCAACGGGGGTATTGGCGAGCAATTCGCTGAAAGGGGGAGCAATTTCCCAGGATTCTAGTTCTGAGGTGACTAATTCGTAGAGAAGGGGAGAAAATAAAAAGCGATCGTTTTTATCAATTAAGGTAATTTGGGGGGGGTGTTGATCGGGCCAAGGCAATTGACTCAAACGTAAAGCAGTATAGAGTCCACCAAAACCACCACCGAGAATACAAATTTTTGGGTTTGAGTCAGTCATATCGATCGCTGAGGGTTTTGTTTCTTATTTTGACACTCCTTGCCGTAAAATGGACGGGGAACCTTAAACCCAAATTTTCGGTAAAGCAAGGAAAGAAAAATAGTTTTTATTTATCTAACCAGCCAAATGGTCAGCAAAGCCACAATTGTAGCCAGAAAAAGGATATGATTCATCCAATCGTCGAAAGACCAATTTTTAAACATAATTAGTTCCTTAAAATCTTACTGCTCAACAGCTTACCTTAATTCCTGATAGAAGTGCTATCGGGTGCGGCCGGTTGACTGGGGCAATATGTTGAGAGCGGTTACTAATTTGACCGCCGGATAAAATTAAGATTAGAGCTTATTAGAGAGGAAAAACCTAACCAGAAGAATTTTTAGGTGAATCCTAATTGAGATGGGAGTCTTTGGGAATAACATCCAAACCGAGGAGAACCTTTTGAGTATTGGACATATCGCCGATAATTCTTTGTAGGGGTGGGGGAAGTTGTTTGACTAAAGTAGGAGTTACGAGAATTTTATCCTGTTCCGCTAATTGGGGCTGTTCGAGAACATCAATTATTTCTACCGTATAAAGATCGGATAACTCCTCGCGACAGATACGAAAAATATTGGCGATCGCCCTCTGGGATTTACTGGAATCGCCCATAATGTAGAGTTTGAGAAGATATTGACTCATGATTGCGTGTTATTGAACAGTTTAATGTTGCTGAGACCGATATAGTATTTACGATAGAAAGAGACGAGATAACCCATCAATTCTAAGACCATGAGACGACCTTCGCTAACGTAGGCCTGCGCTTTAGCCAGGGTGACATCCTGATTTTTTTGGCGTAGGGTGGTGGTATGAATATCCACCACATCGCGAGGACTAGCTTTTAAGAATCCTAACTTATCGGCCAAGCTTCGCAGTCGTTCCGATAGATTATGTTCCACTTTGTATGCTTGTTCTTCTAAAGCTAAGTCTAATAAGTCTCCGTAATTTTGGACTAATTCTTGAAAAATATCGGGAATACTCTGCTTTATTGCCTCAGAACCGAACATTTTCGCCGTGATGCTAGTTTGTACTCCCTTGATTAACTGTTCCAGTTCGCGAAATTCCTCTTCCTGTTGTTGATGTTTAAGATTGAGGATATATTGCTGACGCTCGATCGCCACACGAATTTGATAGACTAAAAGACTACTATCGATATTATTTAACTGAATATAACCGTCAGCACCCAGTTGAAAGGCTTTAACGACTAATTTCTCATCATTGCTAGTAGTTTGAACTACTATCGGTATATCAGAGGCTAATTCTCTGGTTTTGACTAGAATATTTAAGCCGGGGGGGACAGAGATTTCCAAGCTTAAGAGGATGAGATCAAATTTCTCCCCTGCTAGTTTTTCGGCAGTTTCCTGTAGATCCTGAGCTTGGGTGAGGGTAAAAGTCAACCCCCCGGCCAGGGAACATTGGGGGGCCTTTAACAGCAATCTCTGGATTAATTTAACAGTCGTCGGTTCATCCTCTATCAATAAAATCCTACAGATATCCCTAGTCATTGTTAATCGATCGCTAAAATTATCTTTTTCCCCTACTTTCATAGTACGCCCATCTTTGGGAAACGCAAGGACAAAATCACAATCTAGCATCCGCTATCTCGAAGTCTTATCGAAAATTTGGGTTAAAACCCCGTCGTTTTACGACGGCTTTAAGCTACAATGGAAAAAGCGATAACCAAGCTAAAAACTGAACCTTGACAACAGATAGTAGGGGGTTTCGTTCAGAAAAGACTTCAAATTCGGCCT
>NZ_JADBSA010000278.1:0-8458 GCF_020246945.1 Microcystis sp. M113S1
CACGCCAGATTATTTCATCTACGATCCTTTTGATGGCAATTCTTTACAAGGATGGCATTTAGGAGCAGACCAACGCTACCATTCTTTAGAACGAAACGAGCGCGGCTGGTTATGGTGCGAAACCTTAGGCTATTGGTTGGGAACTTGGGAGGGGACTATTGACCGAGAAACGGCAATTTGGGCGAGATTTTATGACCCGGAAGGCAATTTAATCCCCTTACCAGAAGAAGCGGCCCAGGAGCAGGCGGCCGCAGCACAGGAGCAAGCGGCCGCAGCACAAGAGCAATTAAATGCTACTCAGCAAGCTCTGGAAGCGGAAAGACAGCGTTCTCAGCGTCTGGAGGCTCGTTTGCGGGAAATGGGGATAGATTCATAGTACATTTGTACGAAATGATGAGGGTGGGGAGATAGGGAAATGGCGTGATCTAAACCCTGAGAAATTCTGTAAACTTCGATCAAAAGCCGCGTAAATTCTGTATTTTCTCTGGAAGTCTTAGATATAGCTTTTAAAATTGTGATCGTAGCGGCAAGCTAATCCAGATCAATTAAACTTCTTCCTCACTCCCGACTTTGTTAGTACCATGAAACCTAACTCTGGCCGTAAACGGTTATTATCCCTGATATCTGCTGTTTCTTGTGGCTCCCTCTTGATTTTATCCCCTCTAGCCCAGAGAGCGCAAGCAGACGATATTACGGATGCCTTAGAAGCGGTAATTGAATATACGGCTCAATTACACCAGATCAATTTTAAGTATTTGTTAAACGATGGCCCGATAACCACTCCCTGCGGCGTAATTTCCCTAGCGGCTTTCTGCACTGTAGATAATACAGTCTATGTCAATCTCAAGCAAGTTACTGGTATTAGCGATAATCCTTTATTTCCCCTTTACGCCGTCGCTCACGAGGCCGCTCACGCTGTTCAGTGGAATCGGGGTATTGGTGGCATTGATGAAGGTGGGATGAGCATCGGCATTGAATTACAGGCCGATTGTCTAGCGGGAGATACCCTTTCCTGGTTATTTACCGAAGCGAGAGGCTTATCCAAACAGGATTATATAATAGCGGGAAAACTTCTAGGGGAAGCGGCCTCGGAAGTGGGCGATTTTGAAGCTCCTAATCGCTCCCACGGGACACCGCAACAGCGAGGTGATTCGGTCTTACAAGGATTCTACGGGGAAAATCATGAAGCTTGTATGCGTTAGCTAACAATCAAGGCTATATTTCCCCTAGAATGCCTAAAAAAGCTTAAAAAACTACTGTAACCCTAACCAAGATAACAGACCTTGGCCAGTTAGATACTCGATCAACAGGGTGATCACAAAACCAATCATAGCGGCTCTACCGTTGAGGCGCTCGGCATAGTCATTAAAGCCAAATTTGGGATCTTCTAATTTGGGGGTTTGAGTCGGTTGTGGTTCAGTCATGATCTTTACAGTCCGTTTACATTTCTTTACTATTCTAGCGGAGTTAGAAGTTAGGTTGTAACTAATTTCTAACTCCTCTCTATTTGCCCTAATCTCGACCGTTAAGGGCGATTAAAAGGCGCAGAATAAAGATAAATAGGTTGATATAGGTCAAATACATCGATAAAGCAGCGCTGAGATACTGTTCATCTCTGTAGGTACGGGGCAAGATGTAAAAGTCCACCACTGCCGAGCCGGCAAACAAGAAAACCCCGATGCCAGAAATAGCGATTTCTAACCAGGTGGGAGTAGCGCCACCAAAGATAGAGAAAATTAGCTGACCAATGAGAACAATAAAGAGAGCGAGAATACCGATGCTAACGGTTTTAGTCAGGGCTAAACCATCTTTTTCCGACAGATTCGAGCCGATATTCCGTCCCAACACAAAAGCAATGCCGCAACCGAGGGCAGCGATTGCTACTCCTCGCAAACCGACACCGGAAGTACCTAAGGCCACATAGACGATTCCACTGAGAGTATAGCCAGAAAGAAGACTATAGAGAGTCAGGAGGGGCAGAGCAGTGCCTGTATTGCCTTTTTCCGCAGTATTACGGGCGACAAAAAATAAAATAATCTCGGCAATCAGAGCGACAAAGAAAGTCGGGAAAAAAATCTGGGGATAGGATTGGATCACACCTAAACCGCCATAGGTTCCCACCGCAGTTAAAATTAGACCGCCACCGAGATAGGGCAGGGCCTTGGGGATAACATTGGGGCCGATAAGTGCTTGGCTTTTGGCCTCGCGTAAAGCTTGACGAAAGTTACTGGTATTACTCATGGTGACTAGGTTCGAGATACTTGTCTCAATCAATCTTGTTAAACAGAAACTATTCTTGATTAGTTTGTCAAGAATGCCGAATAGTTGGCCGAGAAGAAAGAAAGTTTTCCCCTCAAGCACAATTACCTCTTGATTGTAACGAAAAGACTGATGATCGAGCTAGAAGCCACAGTTTTCACCCCCCTTGACCGCTCAAGTCACCGTAAACAGAAGCCCGATTCAAGGCGATAATGTACCGTAAACTGGATATTTCCTGTTTTCATTAACTACAATCTTCAGAGTATCCCCTGACCTAAAGCCAAACCTGTCACCAACATTCCTAACACTAGAAAAGGCTGGGCGCTGGCTTGATATTTGACATCATTTTTGAGCGGATCCCGCAGAAAATACATATCTTGGAAAGTGATCTGAGGGATAATTAATAACAGTAAAATAGCGGCATAAAGATTCTGATGAATACTAATCAGATAACCCGCAATTCCTGCTTGAAAAACATCGATCATAATCACGCAAATCCAAGCCGAGGTGGTAATTCCAAACATAACTGGTAAGGATTTTAAGCCTAATTTTTCGTCACCTTCCACACTTTTAAAGTCGTTAACGACGGCAATGCCTAACCCCGCTAGACTATAGATGAGGGTTAGGATCATAATTGTCCAATTTAACTGACCAAAAAGGGCGTGACCAGCCCACCAAGGTAATGCTATATAACTAGCACCGAGGGCATAATTTCCCAGCCAACCATTTTGTTTTAATTTTAAAGGCGGCGCTGAATAAATATAGGCGATAAAAGAACCAAATAGGGTTAAACAGAGCATGATCGGGAAATCATGACCGGCCCAGCGATCGAGAAGATAAGCTATTCCTAACCCACCCACTAATAAAACCAAAATCTGGCCGACTACTTGCGGAATAGAAATTGCCCCCGAAGGAATTGGACGATAGGGTTCATTAATTGCATCGATTTCTCGATCGTAAAAATCATTTAAAGTTTGGGTATAACCGGTCATCAATGGACCGGAAAGTAACATACAGGTGGCCGCTTTTAAGACATCTTCTAAAGACCAAGTATAATCCCCCGATGAAGCTGCCCCACAGACAACCCCCCAAATCAGGGGAATCCAAGTGATCGGCTTCATCAATTGTAAGCGGATTTTCCAGAGGGAAGTTTCTGCCGATGAGGCCCCTTTCATGCCCAATAATTGGCGAGTTTTGGCCGCTCGATCGTCCTTGTTTTCTATCTCGGTGTTCGACATAATCCTTTAAAAAGAAATAATTAAGTAACCGTCTTGGAATTTTGCCCCTTTTACCGCTCGTCCGGTCAGAGGCGGTGGTACATCAATATTACGCCGTTGATCCCCGGCTTCGATGGTTAATTCTGGACCCGATTGCGTCAGTTTTACCTGTTTTTTCTCGAATCCGGGTAAATAAACCTTGACCTGACCGGCTGCCGTGTCGATTATTAACGGTTTGGGCGGCTGCACCGTGAGAAAATTGGGTAACTCGGCGATTAACTCCTGCCAATCTTCTCCTTGACGGTCGGGTAAAATCGCCGCCGGCAGCGGTGCAAAATCTTCCGTGGCACTCTGACAGCGATTAAAAATCACTCCCCCCACATTTAAACCGATTTGCTGCGCCCCACCCCAAAGATATTTAGCGTCTGCGATCGCAATTGGATCATCATTGGTGACTAGATAGGCTAAAACTCGCCGAGGATTAGCTAAAGCGGAGCGTCCCTCGTCTAAAATGTTATTATCAGCTTTCTGCCCTAAACCGTCGGGATTAAAGGAGAAATTGAACACGGCAGCGGCGATCGGTTGGAAAAAGGGAGAAAGGGTGCGACCAATCTCAGAATCGCTGAAAACCTGCCGAAAACGCCGTGAATACCAGCTGCCCACCTCTGGAATCCCCAACATTCGCAGGCTGTTGATATCTCCGCTGCCGTCGTAGATGATGACATCGTAATTGCCGCTTTTATCCTGTTCGCGCAGGAAATTTAAAGCCAGAGCTTGGTCCATCCCGGGTAAAATGCCCAACTCTTGACCATAAACATTTTTCAAGGTGGGAGAACGCAAATACTGCTTTTCTAATTCCTTGACTTCTTCCCAACTTTTTTCTAGTAAATGGGTACTACTAAGCTGGACAACCGAGAGATTAGGCGCAATTTCGGTAATGGAGGAGCTAGGGGAGGCCTTGAGGAGTAATCCCCAAGCGGGACCAGAATCTTGACCGATCAAGAGAACTTTTGACCCCAGACCAGCCATTTTTTTTGCCGTAGCGATCGCTATTGTACTGCGACCGCTGCCCCCCTTGCCCAAAAAGGTCAAAATTAAGGACATAGTTAATTCCTAAGCGTTGTATTTAGATGAGTTTGAGTTCATCCTCAAAAAACCAAGTAGCGGTCTTATCATCGAACTGGACAACAGCACCAACACCGCTGCCATCGGTCATCTTAAAATTTTTGATGACACCCACTTTACCTAATTTACCCGCTACATCCGAGTTAACGCGGTCTCTTAAGCGACAGACCTTGACTTTTTGCCCGATTTCCATTACTTCCACAGTTTTAATAAGACGATAATTCAATAAACCAATCCTAAGTTTAATATAAATTCGTGTAAGATAAACCCCCCCAATGCTCTTCAGTTATTGGTCGTTTTAAGATCATCTGCACTTAGCGATCTTATGTACTAAGCAATCGGACAAAATCAACTTCTTGCTTAGGATAGGCAATAGGCAATAGGCAATAGGTAATAGGTAAGAGGTAGTTAGGGTTTGCTGAATAAAGCTAAAAACCTTGTTGGGTAAGACTTTTAGACCTTTTGTCAATCAAAAAGTACTGGATATGGCAGTGATCGGGGGGAAATTTAGGCACTTTTTCCCTGAAAATTAGGTAATTGGCCACCTCAAAACTGGTAAAACCCCACACCCCACACCCTACACCCCACACCCTACTCCCACCGAAAAACTTTTTGCCGCAAACCCTAGTTAGATATGTGCAATTAATTGTGTCTAGCTACTCAAAAAAGGGGTTTTATTTGGTTTCTGGGGCAGGAGTTTGCAGATTTTCTAGTTGTTCCCTTTGCTTGCGTTTAAACTCCTCGGCCGCTTCGTTGATATTATTGCGAGTATCTTCCTGAAATTCCGATCCGTCCCGGCTACGGCGAAAATTACTATTATGAATCAAGTCTAAAGGATTAAAACCACCGAGATCATCCCTGCCATCGGAACTACGTTCATTTTTTTGATAATCCGGTTGACTGGGGTTCAAGCTTTGAGCTAACACTTGCGGATTAAAATCAGCTCCGATTAATAAAATAGTAGCTAGGAATAAAGACGATTTGATTAACATTTTTTGAGTATTCATAATCTAACTAACTCCTCAGAAAATTATCTAGTTTTTGGTGGTCAGAAAGTTACAGGCTTTTCAGTGAACAGTCAACTAATAACTAATAACTAATAACTGATTTAAGCAAAACGACGACGAAGTAAGGGCTGAATTGCCAAAAGGATTAGCAGATCAAAAGCTAAGAGCAGTCCTAAAACTGTCAAGAAATTGAGGTCAAGCCAAGGGGTTTGTAAGACTATGCTATCAAAAGACCAGTGCTGATTGAAATAAATATAACGGATCGGTTCGATCGCATAGGTGAGAGGGTTGAGACTAGCGATTACTTTTAACCAATCTGCCATAAAGTTTAAGGGAGCGAGGGCGGTACTGGCAAATAAAAGCGGTAAATTGGTGACGAAAATGACGGCGATTAATTCGATATGTCCGGGGAGAGCAAAGGTTAAACTGAGACTTAAGGCAGTCATACCCAAAACTATTAGGAACACAATCAAAGCGATCGCACCTAATCCGGCTAAACTGGGCAATCCTGCTCCTAAAAAGGCACTAGCGGCCACGATCGAGGCGGTTTGGATGAAACTGAGGGCGATAATATAGATGGTAGAAGCGGCCACGATCGAGTAACGAGTGGTTAAAGGCGCTACCAAGAGACGGTTAAGAAAGCCAAATTCTCGATCGAACATTACCGGCAAACCGGCATTTAGGGCCCCAGAAAAAGCGGTAAAGACAATCACCCCGGGGGCGAGAAATTTAGCATAACTGAGATCGTTGCCGAATAGACCCTGGGGGGCATTATAAAACAATGCCCCAAATAAAATCAGCCACATAAATGGCTGAATTACCCCCGCGATTAGGGTTGAAGGACGACGTTGTAATTGGATGAACAGACGTTTAGTCATGGCCAGAGTTTCTTGCAGAAATTCCCCTAGCACATTTCCCCCATCGTCCACCGTTGCTCCTCTAGTGGGATTGGGGGCTAAACTAGCTTTTAAGGAAGAAGGTGTGATGGTTTGGCTCATGAAATATTTACCTCGAAAGGGAAGGATTTAGGTAGAGATTTTGGGATTGTCACTCTCAACCCCTGGCAAGCTGACAGTTCTATTTTAAAGTGAACAGAAGGATAAGTAGTCGTGCAAAATTAATTTCCTAGTGAAGATAGGCAAGAGGCAAGAGGCAAGAGGTGGTTAGATATGTGTAATTAATTTTGCGCGCGGTACTTATAGCAGTTATCTTTATTTTGAGGCGATAAGTCTCTGGTTTTAGGGAACACCAGAACTTCTGTATTAGTTAAGCGTACTTGCATTAGGGAACGCACCCTACAAAATTGCGATCGCAATACAAGCTAATGATGCATCCCACCCATTGGATTGCGATCACCAAACCAAGCCATCAACCAAGTTTGCATCTGCTGAATTTCCTGGCGCTGGCTAGTGGCAATGTTCTCAGCAAAGGGTTGGACAGGCTGATGCTTCACCAGATTATGATTCAGGAGCATTTGCGACATCATCACGGCTCCCATATGATGTTTAATCATATCTTGTAAAAAAGTTTGATCTAGGGCATCGCCCTGAAGTTGACTCAGATCGCGCATCATGGGAACGTAGGAGATGCTAATATTCCCGCTGGGATACCACTGGTTGAGCCAGTTTTTCATCTGAGCAATTTCAGCAGTTTGCGCTTGAATGATATTTTGAGCAAACTGCCTCATCTCAGGACGACTAGTGCGTGCCAGAATAACCTGGGCGGTATCGATTGCCTCCTGATGGTGGGGAATCATTTGGGCAAGATAGTTAAACTCGCTACTGACCTGCATATGATGCATCCCACCCATGCCGTTGCGAGAAGATTGAGCAGAGGTGGAATCTGGAGAATTTCCAGATGGACGTGTCAGAAGTAAAGTTAAGGTTGCAGTCAACCCAAGAGCGGCAACCGCCCCCAGCACAATAATGGCTTTATTCTTCATGGGAGAAACCATTTACAAATCTCACCATACTATAGCACCTGCTCAAAAGTAACCGGAACTATCTTGACCAAGAAATTGGCAGTCTGACGGCTGAACTCACCCGCCGTCGTTAACTTCCGATAAGGCTCAGACAGTACCTGATGAGCCTTTCTTTGTCAACTCTTACTGAATGAGCCTGCCCTGCCAGAAGCCCTTTGATTTCCTGAAGATTTACTCAGGAATCCCAAAACATTGTTGTTGTCCACTAACCAATGACACACCTGGGGTTCGATTGTTTGCAAAAGCTTCATCTATTAGCTTTTGAAAATAATCTAAACACTGCTGTCATGTCCATCCACTTCTTTGTACATTTTGACTAGGTGAAGATGAACGTTGTCTTTCAAATGATTTTAGACAAGTCATAAAAGCGTTAAAGTCATTCCCGTAAATCCTATCACAATAATTCCATTGCTCTGGACTTGGACTTGTTTGAGCTAAGGCTATTGTAGCCGCAACACCCACTGAAAGCACGGTAACACTCAAAACCATAGCATTTTTTAAAATGCTGATCATCGACTTATTGACTACTAGCATAAACCTTCCACCTCCAATTTTACAGGGCGTTGTCAAATTGAAAGATGCTCCGAATCAGCTTGGAACTGATTTCATATTCTGATCTGACAACGCATATTCTGATCTGACAACGCCTTATTCTTAAGATATTATCCAACAAGGTTTTTAGGGCTCTTCGGTTTGTGTTATGCAATGGACGGGGGTGATAAGGGATGGAACCCTTATATAGAAAGGCATTTAGCGATTTTTGTCAATTGTTTTTGATCTAGAGCGAACTAATCAATTAAATCTCTTGCCAGATAAGGATTTAGTCGATTTATGCCCCCCTATCGAACCATACCAAGTAACGAAGAACC
>NZ_JADBSA010000279.1:0-11906 GCF_020246945.1 Microcystis sp. M113S1
AAACTGTCAAAAAATCTTTATCGACTAGAACCCATCAGTGCAAGTGTGGATGTGTTTTGGAGCGGGATGAAAACGCCGCAATCAACATCCTTAAAAGGGGACTAAGTACGGTAGGGCATACCGGAACCTTCGATGCTCGACCCAATAAACGCTTGGGGAGAGAATACCTCTACTTTTTCAGAAGCAATTCTGTCTAAGCAAGTAATCTCTGTGAACCAAGAATCCCCGTCTCTTTAGAGCGGGGAGTGTCAAACTTCGCTAAGATATTCTAAGAAAAAAACCTTGAAGTTATCGGCGATCACTGATAAACTATATATAGAAACAAATATATAAAATCTTTAAGGAGATAAATATGACATTTAGTGAAGTCGTAGAAGCAATTAAAACCTTATCTTTAGGAGAAAAGGAAGAGATACAATTTCTTTTAGAACAGTTTTTAAGAGAAGAGCAACGTGACAAAATTTATCAAAACTATTTGGTAGCCAAACAGAACGAGAAAGAAGGAAAACTAAAATTTTCCTCAGATACAGATGAACTAATGCAGTTTTTAGAAGAATAATGATAGAAATTAGTTTTGATGAGTCTTTTAAGCGAGCCTTCAAAAAACGTTTTCAAGGCGACCATGAGTTAGAAAGAAAATTTCGGACAAAGCTAGAAAAATTTCAAGAAAATCCGTTTGATCCATCTCTCAAAACTCATAAATTATCAGGCAAACTTAAAGAATTATGGAGTTTTAGTATTGAGTATAATCAAAGAGTGATATTTTAGGCGTTGCTGAATCAAGGTATGAATGCCGACTGTGCATCGTATCCAAAAGTTAGTTTGAGTCTAGGTTTTAAAAATCCCACAAAAGAAGATTCATATCTCAAATCAGCAACACCCACCTTTAAACATAATTATTTCAAGATAGAACCAAAACTGCTATATTAGGACAGAGGCAATTAGTAAAAAACTCATTTAGGGACTATGGACATAGCGATCGCATTGATTTGGACATTGGGAATTATCTTAGGGTTGATGACCCTTTTGTTTATCTTACGGATCGTTTTAACCTGGAATCCACAGGTAGATTTAAATAGCTTTCCCTTTAATATTATTGCTTGGCCAACGGAACCTTTTTTAATCCCCGTGCGTCAACTCATACCACCCTTGGGAGGAGTTGATATTTCTCCGATTATCTGGGTGGGAATTTGTACGCTGCTGCGGGAAATTCTTCTCGGTCAACAGGGTTTAATTACCATGGCCTTAAAATAATTATTTAGGCGACTAGAATATGCTGACATAATTTATGTTCTAACTCTCGTTCCTCTTTTTCTAGGGTAATAATCGCCTGTTTGATAATAGTTTTAACATCCATACCTTGGTCGTATTGTTTTAACCATTGTTGTGCAGTGTTACCTTCGCGGAGGATTTTTTGTAGGGGGGAGAGGAAACAACTAAAACCCTTTTCTTTAGCGGTAGGATAAACTTGAACATAGAGGTCTTTAATCCAATCCCTAGCTAAAATTTCCCGGCCATCGTACCAATGTCTCAGGGTGGCATCAAGACTAAAACGCGCGGCAGCCTGTTCGTTTTCTTGGGTTAAAGTTAATAAATCCTCGCCCCGATTGCTGCTGGGTAATTGACTTAAAATTAAAGGGTCTAATTGGGGATCGTGTAAAAGTTGAATTAAACGGGCCTCTAAAAAAGCCATAACTGCTAATAAACTAATAGGATTAGCAATCAGGTCACAAATTCGCAATTCTAGACGATTGAGATTATAGGGACGATTGCTACCGTTAGGACGTACTGAGACCCAGAGATGACGAACATTCTGCATCGTACCGATTTTTAATTGTTCCTCGGTCCAAGTGACAAAATGTTTATGACTTTCAAAGAGGGGAACATAAGCGGGAGTTTGGGGGAAAACTTGCCAACGACGGGAATGGGAACCAGTGATTTTACCATCGAGAAAAGGAGAGGAAGCACTTAAAGCCAAGTATAAAGGAGCTTCTAGGCGAATTAAGCGACAGGCACGCATTAAATCCTCATAATCGCTAATACCGACGTTAATATGAATACTGGCCGTGACTACATTAGTGCCGTAGGTCTGTTCAATATAGTCATGATAGGGATTTTGAGGGTCACTGCGATAAAAATGTTGACTATCACCCAAGGAGAGGGTACTGCCAGGGATGAGGGTATAATCGCCTAAACGACGCAAATATCGCCGTAGAGCGAGACGAGGTTTTAAAGTAGCGCATAAAAGACGGTCATAGTTAGTCATGGGAGCCGTGGTGTATTCTACGTTACGACTATCCGGTTCCCGGACAAAACCATCTAAATCCTTGACAATGCGATCGGATAAACCGATAATTTCTCCGGCTGCTGTTCCGGTGTACATTTCTACTTCAAAACCTTTACTTAGGAGCATCGTCAATCCACCCTGCTGTGTCTATTTTGTAGTGTGACATTATTTGGACTGTAAATGACGTTCGATCAGCAGAATCGCCACTATATCATCAATGGGGCGATCGGGAAGACGCATACCTTGGGGGATGAGTTTCTGTAATCCTTTGGGGGGGAACATTTGCCAATAGCGATCGCGCGCTTCTAGGGTACTATTGCGTTCATCCACTAGAGTAATCGGGATAGTGACACGAGCGGCAATTTTTTGGTGCCAACTTTTCGAGGTGGTTTGGTTCCCCATCACCAGTAATTCGATCGGATATTGTTGACAGAGACTGGCTAAACGCTCGATCGCTTGTGACGATGCTATCACCTCATGGGTATAAATTTTCCCCGTCGATGATCTGACTGCGATCCCACATTTATCCTTACCCGGATCAAAACCCAGAATACACATAGTTTTTATCTCCTGCAGCAGTGGTCGGTTTTATTAAATCATTAAATTAGGGGGTCGGGTGTTGGGTTTTGGGGTTTTAGCAGGGTAAGCGCATCTTAACCATCCTTGACAAAATTAACTTTATGTGAGTTGCTTACCCACGATTCAGGCATATTTGAGGAGAATTTGCCATCTCAATTGTTAAGCAAAAATCGACCAAATGGGTCGAGTTCGTAACTAGGGTTTGCGGCAAAAAGTTTCTCCTGGGAGCAGGGTGTGGGGTGTGGGGTGTAGGGTTATAGCCAAGCATCACCTATACAGCACAAATTTACTGAGTAGATAAAAATAAACTTGAGTCAACGTGAAAAAACTGTCCTAACTTTACAGCTTGTTTTTCTGTTATTATTTGTTTGCCAATAAGAATATCAGAAACTATTGCTTTTGAACCTAGTATATCTGATAAATCTTTTTCTTGTAAGTTGTTAGCTTCCATGAGTTCCCAAAGTATTGAATGGGGTTCTGATTCTTCAATGGGATAATTCTCTTGTTCGTATTTTTCGATTAAAGTCAAGAGTAAATTTAACAAAGTGGTTTCTTATAGACTGGGATTTTCTCGATGAGATAAGGCCGCAGCTAGGGTAATAGCCTGTTCGTTTTCTGCATCGGTTTCTCTTACTTTTGGTAGATACTCGGCTAGTAACCTTCCGTAGGTATCACGGTTCAAAGTAAGGGTCATTTTTCCACTCATATTTCTGCTTCCCAAAACGAAAAGATAACTGCTGTATTTAAATTTTTACAGTTTATTTTAAATAAATCAAGAGATTTAACCCCGGAATCGTGCGCGAGAGAGTCCAGATAAGGAGAGTGATATAAAAGATGCCGATACCCCATTGATACCAAACTAAAAAAGAAATGATAGCGGGTAATTCTTGATCGCGAACTCGCCAATCATTAAAGCCTAATTTTAGCAAATTATTGAGACTTAAATCGTAATAATTTAACCAATTCCAACGCTTTTGCCAAGGAATAGGAGTATAACGATCGCGAAAGAGGGGAAATTGGGGAACCACGGGTAAACGGGTGATTAATAAGCGTAATTGTCGCATACTACCATCTTGTAGGAAATAGGAACTATCCATTAAATCGTGATAGCGTCCCCGACGATAAAGTTCGATAATTAAAATTAGGGGTAAGGGGACAAGAATTAGGGCAATGGCTGTTAAAGTTAGTAGGGGACGACTGGCAGATTGCAGGATATTAAATACACCTGAAAGGGTGAGAATAATATAGCTAGTTACCATACAAAGAATTTCATAACGATTAGGAATTACTGGTTTAGGTGTGAGACGACGCACGCGATCAATTAACCAAAATAAACAGCCAAAATAGGCAAAAATTATGATTCCTGTACCGAAAACTAAACTAAAATTTGTACCATCTTGACTTAAGAGTAATAGTAAAGCAAGGAAAGAAGTATGCAGAAAATCAGCTAACCAAGTGAGGTTAATTAGGCGAATAATTGAGATATTATTCAGTTTTTGTTTTAACTGTTGAAAACGCAATTTTTCGGTTTTGTATTCAATTTGATTGGCATCAGCAATTTGTTCTAGGGAGCGGAAATTACGAACTAAATTTCTTAAAACTGTTTCATTTCCTGTTAAGGTTGGTAAATAAATTGCTTGACCAATTACTCCTCTATCTCCTAGTATTTTCGCTTTATCGGAATCAAAAGCTAATCCCGATACACTCAAATAACTATTTTTAGTAAAAGTGGAATTACTAAAATCTACCTGATCTAAAAGTTTCAGATCTTGAAAACTAACCACACCATTAAAATAACTAGAACGGAAAGCGCCTGATTTTTCAAGAGTGGCATTTCTAAAGGTTAATAAACTTAAAAATCTACTCTTAGAAAATAGCGGACGATCTCGCCATTGACTTTGGGAAAAATTGGCTTCTTTTTCCCAGAAAGTACGGGTAAAATCTGCGGTTTTATCGTATTTAGTTTGATCAAAATAAGCTTCGGCAGTAAAATGACTGCGATGGAAGTTGGTAATACTTTTAAAATGTGCCGTGCGAAAGATAGCTTTATTTAAAAATTGACTTTGACTAAAATTTACATCTCCCATAAAAGTGGCTTTGGTAAATTTCGCTACCCTAGCAAAACGAGATTCTACCCAATTACTTTCACGACTAAATTTTGCTTCCATTGCTTCGACAATTTGCAGAAAAAAGGTCTTAGAAAAGTCCACTTCTCCCATAAATACGGTTCCGGACAACTTCACCGGTCCGCGAAATACTGTGACATTAAAAACTGGTTCATCGCTATCGAATAAAAAATTTTCGTCCTGTTGTAATAACTGTTCTTCCGTGGGTGATAATAAGGTAGCGAGAGCTACTTTTGTTAAAGGAGTCGGTAAACCCAGACGGGAAGCGATAAAATTGCCTTGAATTAAGGAATTACTAAAATCTAAACCTAGGGGTTGTTTAGCGCGATTAATTTGACCTTGAATCTGTTGATAAAATTGTTCCTGGAGTTCCTTATTTTCATCGCGGATATCGATAACTAAATTGGCTAAATCAATGGTAGTCATCCCTTCTTTAAGGACGGGTGCGCTTAAACGTTCCTGCAATAAAGTTACTGTTAAAGGAACTCTATCCACTACTGCCAAACTAGGGAGAGAATGTACACAGAAAAACAGAAAAACAATGATTAGTAACCAGCAGCCTTTCAACAACGCACCCACGACAGTTATTTTCCTAAACAAGCTTGGATAGCCATTTCTAAATCCGCTTGGTTTAAATCGGTGATAACAAAGACTTCCTGCACACTTTTTCCTGTCCTCGCAATCACCTTAAAACCACCAAGAATTGGCACTGATATCCGCAATTGTAACCGCGGACAATGACCTTTTGAGCGAGAAAGTACCCCCGGAGTGACAGTGGTGATTCCTTGATAGGTAATTAACTTTTCTAATACCGCAATCAACCCCGGAATATGAGTAGAATGATTCCAAACTAAGCGACCATTATTCATAATTATGCGGCCTCTAGAGGAGCCATAGTTAATCCTTCCCGTCGCAATTGTTGGTGATAAAGTTCCGCTTGTTCTTGGGGACCTGTCCAGACAATTGCTTGTCCTTGGTAGTGAACTTGATTAGTTAATTCCCAAGCTCGATCGGTAGTCATATCTGGGATATATTTAATTAAACAATTGGCCACATGATCGAAGGTGTTAAAGTCATCGTTGAGAACAATAACTTTATAGTTGGGATAAGTCTTTTTGACAACTTGGGTGGACTTATCTAAGGTGGTACTGGGTGCGCTGGCCATAAAAGTTACAATAGGTCAAGGTTTTTGCAATTAAATTCGATCATTTTGACAACAATTAAGCGGCAAAAGCCACAGAATTATTATTCAAAACCCGGTGATAGTAATTTAATAATTGTTTGCTGGCCGCTTGCCATGCCCATTTTTCCGCTTCTAGGCGCGCATTTCGTCGTAATTCCTCTCTTTCTGCCTTGGCGGTTAGTAATCTTTGGGTGGCAGTAATTAAACCCTTCTCATCCCTAGGATCGAAGAGATGACCATTAACTCCATCGGTGACAATATCGGGAATTCCCCCCGAATTTGCCGCCACCACCGGACAACCGGCAGCCATGGATTCTAAGAGTACCAAACCGAGGGTTTCTGTGCGTGAGGGAAAAAGAAAAGCATCTGCGGAAGCAAAAGCGGAGGCTAATTCTAACCCCTGTAAATAACCGACAAAATGGGTATTTGTGTCGGCAAAATGACTTGTTAAAGCTTCCCGATGGGGACCATCTCCCACAATGGCAAATCTTGCTTCGGGAATCGCTTCTAATACTGGTTTAATGCGATCGATTTCTTTTTCGGCCGAGACTCGACCAACATATAATAAGAGAGGACTATCGGGGTTATTTTGGGATAATTTCAGTCTCATAGCCGGGGATTTTAAATGAGGTTGAAATAAGTCCGTATCGACTCCCCTTTGCCAAAGCTCTACCTTTTCAATGCCACGACTAGATAATTCTTGCACCATAGCAGTGGAAGTACAGAGATTTAAACTTGCTTGATTGTGGGCCAATTTTAATAATTCCCAGAGTAATCCTTCTAGGGAACCTAACCCGTAGTGTTGTAGGTATTGGGGGAGATGGGTATGATAGGAAGCGACGAGGGGAATGTTCATAGTTTTGGCAAAATAAATGCCTCCCACCCCTAAAATAGCGGGGTTAACCACATGAATAATATCGGGTTTGAACCTCTCTAAAGCTTGACCGACTGAGGGCCGGGGGAAAGCCATTTTTAATTCCGGATATAGGGGTAGGGGAATCCCTGTAACTCCATGAATCTTAGCACCTTTGTACTCTTTTAAACCGCCATCGGGAGAGAAAACTAATACCTGATGACCTAATCTTTGTAGGTGGTCAACGGTATGTTTAAGACGGGTGACAATTCCATCGATTTTCGGTAAGAAAGTTTCTGTAAAAAGAGCAATTCGCATAGAGAAAGCAAGATTAAGTAATAATTAAGGACACCTGAAGGCAATTAACTACCCAATTAATCATAGATCAGAAAGGCCAAAGGTTTTAATCACTCGATCGCTACCTTCGATAACCACCGTCGCTCGATAATTATCGCCGATTTCTCCTGTCCATAATTGCCATTCCCCCGCCACATTGTCTAATTTTAAGGGATTGAGGCCTACTTCCACTCGATCGAGTCCCCCGCTAATTCCCGTTCCCAGTGCCTTTAAATAAGCCTCTTTTGCCGTCCATAACTGAAAAAATAGCTTTTCCTTCTCGGCGGACTTTTCAACAAGCTCATGTTCCCTAGCACAAAAAAACCTTTTTGTCAAGCTATTTAAATCTTTCATGGCCCGCATTTTCTCTAAATCTACCCCGATGCGATTGGTTAAAGTCAAGCCACAGATTGCCATCTCTTCGGAATGGGAGAGATTAAACTGTAATTGGTAGTTAATACTCGGTTTTCCCCGTTCACTGTAGATAAACTCGATTTTTTTGGGACTTATCGCCAAATATGACCCTAAAATCTCCCGTAAACACCCCCTAGCCACCAAAAAACGCCGCTTGTGTTGGGGAAAATGGTAACGATTAGCTCTAATTATTTCATCTTCCGAGAGCAAAGAAGCCAGTTTTTCTAGTCTGTCCCCAGGCGGATCGAGACTGATAAAATAGAGATGAACCTCATCGGTAGATATAAACATTAAACTCAGAAGCGTTCAAATAATTAATTATCGGTAAATTTTACCGTAAAATGAGAATTGCCGACTCAAGAATTTATCCACCTTCTAACTCTTGACTTTGCAGCACACCTATGAACTTTTTTCATACTGAAGATCACCTCCAACAGTTCGGTACAGATATTTTAGAAACAACTTGGCGAGAATTTCCCCAATTAGCTCAAGAACAAATTGCCCTAACTTGGATAGTATATGATCCTCCCGTTATCGTCAACACGGGGGGAGCAATTTCCCACGAAGAATTCTGGAAATATTCCCCCCGCGGATTTAGCTATCGCGGACAAGAAAGAACCTATCCAGCTAGTTTAGTGAAATTATTTTATCTAGTAGCAATTCATGAGTGGTTAGAAGGGGTAATGATTCCCGAAAGCACCGAATTAAATCGCGCCATTCGTGACATGATTGTTGACTCTAGTAATGATGCTACCAGTTTAGTTGTAGATCTGGTCACGGGAACCACTAGCGGTCCAGAAATTGCCGCCGGTCCCTTTGAAACTTGGAAGCAACAACGCAACATAGTTAATCGTTATTTTCAATCCCTAAATTGGCCAGAATTAGCGACAATTAACGTTAATCAAAAAACTTGGTCCGATGGTCCCTATGGACGTGAACGCGCTTTTTTAGGGGAATTAATGGAGAATCGCAATATGTTAACTAGCAATGCAGTGGCGCGTTTAATTCATACTATTGTCGGGGGGATTGCTGTTTCTTCCCAACGTTCCCAGATGATGATGTCTTTACTAAAACGTAGTCTTAATCCTGCTGATTGGACAAGTCAAGGAGATGATACACAAATCTTAGGATTTCTCGGACAAGGATTACCAGAAAATAGTCAAATTTGGTCAAAAGCTGGTTGGACAAGTCAAGTGCGTCACGATGCAGCCTATATTGAAATTCCCCATCATACTCCCTATCTCTTGGTGGTATTTATCGAGGGAAAAGATAACAGTCAAAATCGCTCAATTTTACCTTTTATTTCCCAGCAAGTAGCCGAGAAAATTATGCAGATTAATTAATTGAAGCGGTGAGTAGGATGCTTTTTAGGTAAACATCCTACTGCAATAAACCCGTAAATTGACTGATATTCATCTCAATATGTAGCTTTTCTGGGATAGATGGGGTTCGTTCTTGCAGCTGAAATACCCGATTAAGTAAGAATTTAGTCTGTGCTTCACCTTGACGAGAAGGGCTGTCATCATTTAAACTAACAATAAGTTGTTCTTAAGTATTTCCTCAAATGTGTGACTTTCAATCCTCACTATTGTCATAACGAAAGGGAAGTGGAGAGTAAATTAATCGTCCAGTATTTACTCCCCAAACTAGGCTACAATGCCGAACATTGGTATCAACAAGTTAGCTTCGGTAAAGTCCGCTTAGATTTCCTTGTTTCCGCTCAAAAACCTATCAACAAAAAGCAGTTTTTATCCTCTCACTGTCTAGTTATCGAAGCTAAAAACCCCAGAGAAAAGCTGATCAATCATCGTCACCGCTTAGGTTATTATCTCAACTACTTTAAAGTGCAGTGGGGATTATTAACCAATGGTTATGAGATTCTACTTTATCAAAGAAAGCCCGATAAAATTTATTTAGTTTTTAGATGTTCTGGGTTAGAAATTGCCTCTCACTTAGAACAGTTAAAATCTCTGATTGGCTACGAAACCTTATCTTTAGGTATTCAACCGCTCAATTCTCCAACAATCAACAACAGAAATCCCATGAAAACCATCGCAATTTATCATCATAAAGGTGGTGTTGGTAAAACCACCGTCGCTACCAATCTAGCGGCAGCTTTGAGTAAAAAAGGCAAGCGAGTATTATTAATTGATATTGATGCTCAAGCTAATAGTACCTTTGCCGTTGGTTTAATTAAGTTTCAATTCGATGATGACGATGATTTAAAAGATAAAAATGTCTTTCATTTGCTAGATAACAGTAACCGCATTTTTGTTGAGAATATCGTCAGAAAGTCCCAAGGATTCAATCATCCAGAAATTGATGTTATTCCCTCTCACATATCTTTAATTGCTAACCAAGCTAAAATTAAAGATAATGCAGCGGTATTTGCTAGATTGGCAAGAAAATTAGAGAAAGTAAATAATCAATACGATATTGTAATTATTGATGCACCTCCCGCACTTGATTTGTATGCACGCATTGCTTTAATTGCCGCTGATTATCTGATAATTCCTTCTGATCTTAAACCATTTTCTAATCAAGGATTAGATAGCGTTAAAAACTTTGTTCAAGAGGAAATCAATGAAAGTCGTGGAGATTTGGGCAAACCAACACTACAAATTTTAGGCGTTTTACCTTCCAAAATTTCCACCCACGCTCAATACTTAAAATATAATTTTCCCAAACAAAAACAAGTGATTCCAGACAAATATAGTTTACCCTTGATGGAATCAACTATCTCGGAAAGAATGCCTTTATCTCGCTGTATAAATCAATATGTTACCGTGGGAGATTTAGAAATTCCTGCCCCCCAATCTATAATTGATTATGCGGAACATCAAGCTGATGCGGGAGTATCAGCAGCAGAATTTGAAGCCTTAGCAATTGAAGTTTTAGCTAAAATAGGAGTTAAATAAATGTGGAAATTTTTACGAGTCGATATTACTGATATTAATCCTTCCGTTGCCAGAGAAACTTTCTCTGAAACTGAATTGGAAAATTTAGCCAATCTTATTATTGAAATGGGTGGAATTATTCGCCCTGCTATTCTCAAAAAAGCTGATAATAAAAAAGTCGATGAACGTTATAATATTATCAGTGGAGATTTAGAATATTATGCTTCTGTCATCGCTAATAAGAAAGTTCCTGACATCGAGATGATTAACGCTTTTGTGGTTGATAAAGAAGCGGAGAATATTGCTTTACAGCAAATGCAGTTATTATCTGCTGCTCCTGCGATAATTACCACGCCAGAAGAAATAGATAATTCTCTAGAATTGAGGATGAGTAATCTTGAAAAACTATTAGAAACCCAGTTACAAGCAATCCGAGAGGAGTACCAAAAAGAAATCAAAAGACTGGAAGAAAAAATTATTCCTCCTCCTCCTCCTTCTTATAAGTCGATTTTAGAGCTTTTAAATACCTGTGATGCTAATCAGCTTAAAAAAGGGGGAATTCTACCTGCATCTGTTAATGACTTTCTGAAAAAACGTTCAGAAAAGCCCTTTGACTCTTTGGAAGATATCCTAAATCGCCCAGTGTCAGGAGTTAAAGAGAAAAGATTAATTAAGCTTGTCGATTATCTGCTGACTTACAATTAATTTTTGTGGGTGTGTTGAGCTAATTTAACACACCCTACCGATCGATGTTATAATAATGGAAGATCAGTAAAAAAGCCTGATCCGATAGCGGGCAAAGATTAACAAGAAGACGGGTGAAAAGAGAAAACTTATGACAACTACCCCAGTAATTGCTGCTTCTTTAACAATTCCTCCCCTAGAAAACGGCGATAAATTAACTCGATGGGAATTTGAACGACGTTATCAAGGGATGCCCCATCTCAAAAAAGCGGAATTAATTGAAGGAATTGTTTATATGGCATCTCCCTTGAGAATTACCCAACATGGTGAACCCCACGCGCATATTATGTTATGGTTGGGTTTTTATAAAGCTTTTACCCCCTATCTGCAATTAGGGGATAATTGTACCGTGAGATTAGATATTGATAACGAACCCCAACCGGATGCCCTATTAAGAATTGAAAAGGGAGGACAATCGATAATTAGTCAAGATGATTATGTAGAAGGCGCGCCGGAATTAATTGTCGAAATTGCCGCTTCTAGTGCT
>NZ_JADBSA010000028.1:0-5172 GCF_020246945.1 Microcystis sp. M113S1
AAACTCTTGCATAAATGCAAGCTATCAAGTCGGGTTTTGAATGGTTGTCATCCGTTATGATAATTGTACCAGAAGGCAATTGATAACCTGTTAAATTCCCTTGTTTCCACCATCTCCAAGCCGTTCGATAACTTATTCCTGTTTTTTTTGCATAGTCTGATAGTTTCATATCTATATATTACCATGCCTGACTATATCTGACTATATTTGTATTGAAACTTTACAATACTAAATCTGGTTATTAAAAACTGATTATTTATTCTCCGTTTTGCATGAGTGCCTCTCCTGATATGTAGCCTATACTCAACGGATTTAGTATGAGTTTTCGGTTCACTGATTACTGTTCACTGTTTACTGATCACTGGAAAAAGCTGACTAACTGGTTGAGAGGTTAAACAATCTCAAAAGCTGAGATCAAGCATCTTGATCTGTATTTTCTCAACCAGTCAAATCAAGCAAGAATCCTAATAATAATTACCGACTTTGCGATGGTGAACAGCCGTTAAACCATCAGGTTGAGAAACGCGACCATCGGTGACTTTATTGTAAACAATCCAGTGGTCAGCACATTCCATACGACTAACTACCTCACATTCTAAATAAGCGAGGGCATCGGCTAAAATTGGGGAACCATTATTAGCGGTGCGAGTATTGACTCCTGCAAAACGATCTTCCCCAGGTCCGAAACGTTTTAAAAAGTGTTTCATCAGGGTTTGATAATTGCCTTCTTCCAGAATATTTAAAACGAATTGATCCCCCACTTGCAGTAAAGACTCGATCGCCCGATCTTTGGCCACAGCAACGGTAAAACCGGGAGGATCAAAACTTGCTTGAGTCACCCAAGAAGCGACCATTGCCCCGCTTCTGTCTCCTTTCTTGGTGGTAATAATATATAAACCACCGCTAATCCGTCCGATGGCTTTATCAAGGTCAGTATCGAGGGATTTTCTTTGTTTAACTTTTACCTCTTGGGTTAATAGTTGTCCCATATCTGTCCCCGCTTCTTCACAGCGTTGATAGAGACTCTCGTTAGGAGTTTCCGAGCTACGAATGGGATCGAAAGCTTTGGTTAAGCCAACTTCGAGAAACTTATTAAATAGAGGTAAAATTGGTTCATCATCACCCCCTTGACATTCAAACATTCCGAGGTATTGTTTGGGGTTAACCGAGGCGAGAATTGTGCCTAGATTCCCCGTAATTTCTTGGGCATGAATACCAGAAACGGGGGGAGTACCGATGACGATTCCCACCGCGGAAGAAGCTAATTCTTTTACCTCTTGGGGATCGGCGGATTTCAGGTCTAGAGTTTCTACAGCCACACCAGTTTTAGTAATACCTTTGGCAATAGATTGACAGAGGCGATCGCTATAACCATAGTCGGAAATATAGAAAACAGCGACGGTTTTTTCTGCCTTAGTTTGTGCCTGACTCCAATCACGATAATGGCTTAATAATTCGGTAATATTATGTTTTAATACCGGTCCATGACCATTAGCCACGAGATTAATATTACCCAAGGGTTCCATCCGTTTCATCGCCGCTAGTACGGAACGAGCATTAGGAGCCATTAAACATTCATAATAGAAACGATAATCCGGTTCAATAGCACTTAATTGCTCATCGTAAAGATCATCGGAACAGTAGTGCATTCCAAAAGCATCACAGGTAAATAAAATTCCCGAACCGTGATCGTAGGTAAAAATAGTATCGGGCCAGTGTAAATTAGGAGCGTTAACGAATTCGAGAATGTGACCGTTGCCTAGGTCTAACTGATCGCCATTTTTGACCAGTTGACGTTGAAAAGGATGATGAACTAAATTCTCTAAAAACTGAATTGCTACTTTCGACCCAACGACGGTAATATTGGGAGCAAGTTGCAATATATCTCTGACCAAACCACTGTGATCGGGTTCGGTATGACTGATAATTAAATAATCGATTTCTTGGGGGTTAATTAATCCGTTGAGACTATCAAAATATAGTTGACGGAATTTTTCGTGAGAGGTATCCACAAGGGCGATTTTTTCCCCACGAATCAGATAGGAATTATAAGTCGTACCGTTTTGTAATCCGAATTCAATATCGAAGCGATCGCGATCCCAATCGAGGGAACGAATAGCAGTAGTGTCTGCGGTGAGATCGGCCACCTGCACGGTGAGACGTTTTGTTTTGACTGGTGTAGCAACCATCGAACCCCTCCTTATTGTTAAGTTTTTTATACTTTGTCTCTATTGTGCCACGAGAAAATTAAGTATGGAGATTTATTTTCTCATAATTACTGATAACAGTTATCTTAATGGTCAGGTGGGAGTCGAGCGTCGATAGCGAATTAGCTTATACTTCATATTTATGAGAAACGCTGTATATGGATGTCTGTGGGGAAATGGGTGTTACACATTCCAGTCAAATTAAATTTGACAACTAGAGAGCGCTTTTCTGCGGGAACACAGAAACAGGTAGAATCGATCAATGCAGTTGTTTTCTTTCGAGGTGTCGTCATTACTAAGAAAGCTACTCGTTCCTTGGCCGGTATTGCTGGAATTGTCGCCGTTGCCACCTTAATCAGTAAGGTTTTTGGTTTAGTCCGCAGAGTGCGTTAATGAGTAAAGTGCCTTTTAAATCTTGAAATTTTACCCCTTAATCAAAATATTTACTTCAGGAAAAATAACCTCAGCCTTATCCCAAAACTCATCGTTCAAAGGTTGATTATCAGGGTCATTCAGGGCATTTTGTTCGATTTCTTCCTCAGTCATCGCATCAATCTTTGCCCAGTCAGTTTGACCCTTCATTTTCGCCCACTCTTCTAGTGAGACTCTGGTGATATGTTCTTTGTTCACGTTGATTTGCCTTCCTAGCACTAATAATACGACAGACAGAGCCGCGTAAGGTATAATCCATAAGCTGACTAACGCGATCGCCTTTTAAAAAAGGATTCAATTATCCCACTAATCGAAAAGCAGCATCAATCGGCAATTGTAACGGAAATGGTTGATTCCAGCGTTTCGAGAAAAATAAAATCTCCAAATTCTCAGTCTCCCCAGAAGTCGGATTTAGACGAGCGACAATTTCATCCCCAATCTCCTCCGACTCTTGATCTGCATAAGGAGAACAGACATCTGCATAAAGAATATCTCCCGTCGGGTCATAGCGAAAAGTTAGATTTTTTTCCATACCATTATTCCCCCTGTAATTTTTCTGGCTGTGTATATAGGGTCTGCTGAATAATGGTAAAACCCTTTTAAAATAAGGCTTTTGACCTGTTAAAATCCGATGTTCATGCTGCGAAAATAGGATTGGGACATTCAAAAACCTTGCATTATTCTTCTCATAGTACATAAACTGGTACAAAAACCAAGGGCAACAAAGCCTGAAACGACCGGCTACTGACGACCGACTCCTGACTCCTAACCCCACCAATACACTTTTTCAGCAAACCCTATATAGTCACGATCCAATGACGACTAAGAGCAGATTGGGAAACCACCACCACAATTAAAAATTGTCCCGTCCGAATCTGCGATCGCTTTTCTACGGGAACACAGAAACAGGTAGAATCGATCAATGCAGTTGTTTTCTTTCGAGGTGTCGTCCCCCGGTTTTCTGTTAATTCTTCTCGGTGGCATTAACGGCCCCTTTTACAGCGCTTTGGTCAGTGTTTTGGCCAAAAGAGATAAATCCGAGTCCGCGCCGATTGTCGAGACTATTCCCACCCTAGTCAGCGCGATTTTATTAGCTGTCACCGTCTTTTTAACAGTTCATATTTATCCCCCGATGTGAAAATTGGCGGTCTTTGTAGGCAAGGGTAAAACTGGATGAATAATCTTGACCGTCTAAATCGAGATTAAAGGCAGAAAAGCAGACCCACAGACTACGTTTATCAACGGCGACAGAGCGACTAAAAATTTTACTGAGAGTATTGGCAGTCAGTCCAGTTTGTTGGCTAAGAATGTCTAAGGTGCAGCGAGTGTTTTGTTTTATTTCCCAATTCACTTTCGCACGGTGCAGTTTTTGGTGGCCGATGGAGGTTAATATTACCCCGCGTTGGCGAGAAGATTTAGCCTTTGACTGTTCCATAAGTTGCCTCATCAACATAGAGATTAGCAGAATTTTCTATTATGGTAATCAGTGGGGATACAAAAAATTCCTCAAAAAATTACTTTTTTTACAAGATTTAAAGTTGGCACTAGGAGTCAGGATTTTAACTGGGTGAGATCACCGATGATTCTCCTCGAACATTTACTATGCACTATGATCTTAATTTATGGGAGTCTATCTTTATTTGGTAATTGTCATGATGCGATCGCCGTTATGCTTGATAAATTTCCCATAGATTGTGATTAATCCCATACGGCATTTTCATAATGATTTAAAATGTGATAATCTTTGGTTAGCAAAATATGGTTATCTACTGAAGCGTTACTAACAATTAAGCAATCAAAGGGATCCCGAGTCCAGTTAATAATGACAGACTGATTAATAATTAAATTAAAATCTTTTTTACATACCTTTAAATCAAGGCAACTTACTAATTATAGAACAATGTCGTCTGATTTTTCAGTAATTCGCCCAATTTCGTATAAATATTGTAACTCTAGCCTTACTATCGGCGAAATATAGAGTTCATTCTCGTTAATTAGATGTTTGGCGCAATCGCTTAATTTAGCAGTTAGTCCTGCATAAAGCCAGACAACAATATGAGTATCAAGGTAAATCAAGGTTTGTCTCTTCCAACTGATTTGTACAAGATCATCGGGATCGCTAATAATGGCTTGAGGACGATAGATTAATTTTTGTAATTTATCTACGGTTTCAACGGGACTAATGATTAATCGTTTGCCGTTGCGCTCAATTTCTAGGGGTTTGGCTCTCCTCGACTTTGTGTGATAATTTTTGCTTATGGAATCCTGAAGTGCTTATTGGACAAGACTTTTAGGACTATTTTGCGGATATTCTATCAGTATAGACCTCGTTTCCACACAGAAACCAGAAGAGCCGGGGTTTTCCTGTGTTGAGGATTTCATCGAGCAGTTGGTCGAATCTGCGCTGTCCATTCTAAGGGAAATTGCTCAAAACTTTCATTGATATACCAAAACCAAATATGGGTATCAAGGATGATCATTTTAGACAGTCCCAATCTTCTTGCTCCACGATAGGGCTGACAATATCTCCTAA
>NZ_JADBSA010000280.1:0-6607 GCF_020246945.1 Microcystis sp. M113S1
GCTTGTGTTCGTTCGTGGAGAGCTTTATTGTAAACCAATCTTACACAGCCCAAAGTGCGCCGCAATAGCGACTCTTGTTCTGGTGTGGGGTAAAATCGGTAAGAATAGGCTTTCTCCATGTCTTACATTCTAGCATATATCGTGTAAATGCGCTAGTATTTAACAGTAAAGCCGTCGTAGAACGACGGGGTTTCAGACCCAAAATTTTCGATGATCAAAATAGTAGCCCATGGACGCAGGAGCTATAGTTGATAATTATCCATTGACCGAGATCGCCTTTTGACCTTTGACCCCTTCCCCTTGAACTGCGATCGCTGATTTGTTGATAGTCAATAATTGATTGAAAAAACACGGATGAGAAGCTAGGGACATTTCTTCTCTGCCAAGTCGCTAGAATGGGACTAGACTTCTCAAGCTTGAAGAATCTTCCTATGTCAGACGCTGTAACGATCGCCGATATTTACAAGTTATTTGAAAGAACTGAGTCCCAATTTGCCGAGTTTCAAAAGGAAGCTGATCGCCGCAGTGCCGAAGCCGATCACCGCAGTGCCGAAGCTGATCGCCGCAGTGCCGAAGCTAATCGCACGATGGAAGAATTAAAAAAACAGGTACAAGAAACGACCAAAGCGGTCAATAGCTTAACCACTCCTTTGTGTCTTTTTATAGAAGAAATGGTGGAGCCGGCGGTTGTGCGTTTATTTCAGGAACGGGGCATTGATGTCACCCAAACGATGAGTCGCTTGAAAAGTAAGCGTCCTGGGGCGGCAATGGAGATTGATATTGTGGCGGTGAATGGGAGCGAGTTGGTGGCGGTAGAATGTAAATCTCGACTGTCGAGGGATGATGTAGATGATTTTGTCAGCCGATTACAGCGATTTAAGGTTGCTTTCCCTCAATTTCGAGAGTTTCGGGTTTATGGGGCAGTGGCAGGTATTGAAATTGATCAGGGGATAGATGTCTATGCCTATCGGCGCGGTTTGTTTGTGATTAAGCAATCGGGGGAAACGGTTAAAATTATCAATGATGTTCAGTTTCAACCTTTGGGTTTTGCTTCAGGTGTTTAATCTCTTTTTTAAGAAGGCGTAATTTTGCGATCGCCCTTTTAATTAATAATGAATAGTTGATAATTATCCATTGTCAGGAGTCATTTTGGAAACCATTATGGAAATAAAAAACATTAAACAAAAAGCCAGAAATTTAATCGATAAATTGCCAGATAATTCTACATGGGATGATACACAGGTAAATTCAATGTAATTTATTATGTTTAGTTAATAGTAATAGAATTGGTGCGTTACGGCGGATTGTTAGTCTTATTTTATTATCCAAATTAGTAACCGCAAACACGCAGCCTACACTCTACAGCAGCTTAACAGGAGTCGCACTCATGGTTCTGGTATTTGTAAATCTCGACAAATTTTTCGCGTCAAGAATTCATTGATTTCACGATGGCGCGGAATAGCTGAAGATTTCTGATGGACACGATTTACATAAATCGTATGATTGCCGCCTTCTCTTAAGAATTCACAGCCATAAGTTTCTAAATGACGAATTAAGTTTATGCGTTTCATGCAGCCCAGAAAGTAACAGACTCTCGAATCACTTCTTGTCCTTGCAGTTGCTCTTCAGCTAATATACGATTAGCTTCTAAAACTAGCTCAATTGCTTCTTCTAAATTGCTTCTAGTTTCTTCTAGAGTCTCTCCTTGAGTATTAGCTCCTGGCAATTCTTCGACAAAACCAATATAGCCTTCGGGAACTTTCTGGAATATTTTTGTTAGTTTTAGTTGCATGATTTACCTCAGAATTTTAAATTATATCACCCACCATCATTAAAGTTAGCGGTGCGTTACGGCTGCTGAAGTGAAGCTAACGATATAATCGGATACAGCCCAAGCTGCATAATTAAGAGCCTGACGAATATCTTCCTCCTCCAACTCTGGATAAGCCTCTAAGATTTCCTGAATAGATAACTGACTAGCCAACAGTTTCAAAACAAATCCTACAGTGATACGCATTCCTCGAATCATTGGCTGTCCAAGACATATTTGTGGATTAACAGTAATACGGTCTAGCTCTCTAATCACCGTGGAACTCCTGAGATAAACTCCTCCTGTATTGTTACATACAGCAATGAATGTTGAGCAAGTTTCTGCGCTGCTGCGTGTGAATTAAGCGGCGACGAGAGTAAATATACAGCATTTATCCACCAACTAACACCAATCACGGGTTGAGGTTTCGTTGAGGACATCGAGAGGGAAAAGCCTTTTTGGATATTCTGAGCGTTAGCGGTGGTTTTAGAATACACCATCTCTAGGAGCCTATCTTGCTATAATGTAAACTGTCAGGAGTCATTTTGGAAACCATCATGGAAATAAAAAACATTAAACAAAAAGCCAGAAATTTAATCGATAAATTGCCGGATAATTCTACATGGGATGATTTGATGTATGAGATTTATATGAGACAGGCAATTGAAGCGGGGTTAGCCGATAGTGAGGCGGGAAAGGTTATTTCTGTGGCAGAAGTACGCACTAAGTTCAAGCTAGAGCCATGAAAGTTTTCTGGACAGAAACCGCAGTTAATCATTTATCATCCATCTACAACTACATATCACAAAACTCCCCTCAATATGCTCAAAGACTGGTTGAAAGATTGACTAGACGCTCAGAACAGATCGCTAATTTTCCCTTTTCGGGTCGAATTGTTCCAGAGTTTGAAACTGAGCAGCTCCGAGAAGTTATCGAGGGTTCTTATCGCATAATTTATTATATCAAGCCTGAGCAAATCGATGTTATTGCGGTACTTCATGCTGCCCGAAACATTGAAAATCCACAAGACTAACGATAATGCAAGACCATTGGGGGAGTAAATTAATGGCAGCAGTGAAGATTACCAAAAAACGCAAGAAAAAACCACAAAGGCACAAAGAACACAAAGATTTTCTCACTCATAACTTTCTAGTAGGAAGCATACCACAAAAAAATCAGGGCGATGGTTGACCCCTCGGTGACAGGTATCGAAAACCAAGAACCCGCTTGGCTTCGTGGAAAATTACTCGTTAATAATTGTTCACAAAATCTTGTAACCCTATATGCTACAGTCCTTTAAGTCTTGACGCGAGAGAAGAGATCCAATACCCAGATTCCTCCCAGGATAAGCCAGCCTCCCCCAAAAACCCCAGTAAACCTCACTCCAAATGTCCCAACCACGCAAATCTCCTCGGCAGTACATTAGTACGGGGAAGTGATTATAATGGGTTTCTGGAGTACGATATGCTACTTCCATATTGTCCAAATTAAACCATCGTTCGCTTCTTCTCCAACCTACGAGATCGCCAAAACGATCCCATATTTCATCGTTATATTCTCCTGTCCCACCAACAAGGTCACGGTAAATTTTCGCCTGTCCCTTGATACCAAATTTCTCTTCGCTGTAGTCCATCCAGAGACGGTCAATCTCATCGATTATGTCTAAGGATACCATTGTATAAAGCACATAAAAGTCACCATAATTTTCTATAACCATCCACTGATACATAATGAAAGCGGTTTCGTAGTCGGCTTTTTTCCAATCCTTTTGCTCTAGATATTCCTCTAGTTTTTGATAGATTTGCCCTGTATTTGCTTTGAGATATTGCCTGTGTTTTCTCAGTTCCTTTTCGTAGGCACTATCAGCTGATTGGTTATATGGTACCGAGATCATCTTATCGAATTGTTCTCGGAAACGATCTGGGTTTTCTGTCTCTGCAAAAGCTAGACGGAAAATCTCTACCCATTTTTCCTCGTTTTCGTTCTCTTTATTCCCCCAAAGTTCGGTTAAAGCCTTGGCTGCTGTTCCCGCTAAACCAGATAGCTTACTTGCATCTTTGGGAAGCTCGATATGGGGGTTAATATGTTTGATGTGAGAGGCGCGGTAGAGGGTTTCTCTGTCGTCATTGTGGATTACCTCGATCAAACCTTTATCTTGTGCTTGTTGTAATTTTTTCTGATAGTTGGGAACCGATTGACAAACCGCTTCTAAAGCAGCCAAAGGGACGGTAATTTCATAGATTAGGCAATTACTAACCACTTTGTCAAGAGCTTCATCCGTCAAAAGTTGAGGTTTTTCCTCTGACCGCCAGACTATCTTATCGCGCCAAGTAACATCAGATCCATTCTCAAATGACTGCAATTTAGCATCTATATCCCCTGAACTTAAAACCTCATTATTGAGCCATTCCAACAGACGGGAGTTGCCATCAGCAAGATTTAAAGCTCTTTCTATATAGTTTTTATCAATCTTACCCGAACTAAAATGCTCTAACCGCCGCAATTTCTTTTGTAAATCGGACTCTTTGTATTTGAAAGAGGGCAAAGACTTCAGATGATAAAATTCCTCTAATAGAGAGGATTTGAAGGTATAGCGCGAGGTAATAATCAGGCGATGATAGTACTTGGTTTCCTGTATCGCCTCAACGAGAGCTTTTAATAGGGGGGCTACCCCTGCTTTAAGGATATAGTCATCGCTGGATGAAGGGCATTCCAAGTTCCACTCGAAATCATCAAGAATAAGCAAAAGAGGCTGGTTTAACTGACCAAAAACATCCCTTAAGCGATAGTCTAGCTCCTCGTTAGAATCTCGAAGGATTTGACGTTGTGGACGATCTAATTTTTTAGCTAGGGTATCAACTAAGCTAGTTTGATCAATTTGTTGATGCCAGACAAGCTTAGTATAGTCTGGAAGGCGATCGCACAACCGAGCGGCGAGGGTACTTTTCCCGTTACCACCAAAACCTTGCAGGAAAACGCCGGCCTTATGAATTGCTTTAGGATTATCAAAAGGTTTTTTCAGCACTTGCAAGCAATACTGAAGATCACGGCGGCGACCGATAAAAGTTTCCCGTGTGGCTACCCGCAAATATTTCGTTTCTGGGTCCACAAATTTGTCAACAAAGGATACGGGAGGTAAAGGTTTTTTCTGTCCTCTCCTTACCAAAGCTTCTGGGATACTTCCCCTCACATAGAGGCGTAAACAATGCCAATCCCTCGCCTGATTTCCTAATAATTTCTGATAGGCAAAAGCTAACGACTCGCTCAAAGTAAAGCCTTGAGAAAGCTTTTCGTAGAGGATGGCCGCCGTGTCAGCAGCTTCGTTATCCCTGACGGGTTGACCCCACCCCAAAACGGTTTTAGCCCCATTTTTTAATAACTTCTCGGCCATGGAAAGGATCCCATCACCATCGGAGTAGCCTGTCCGACACCCTGATAAAAACAACAGCTTAGGTAAATTAAACTGTAATTCTCTGGCAATATCTTCGGCGCTAGTATCTTGCCTATCTCCGTATTCCGTCTCGGTAATAAAATAGGGTTTCTGATCCTTGATGGTAGCGTGTCCGCTCAAGTGGATAACATCGAAGTATCCCCTATCTTTACTGGCTATCAATTCGCCCAATTCCTTGATGCAGCCGCTCTCTTCAACGGTTAAAGATAGGGGTTTTCCTCTAGTTGCTTTGAGGATCTTCCCCTCTTCTGCCTCAAAGTCTAGTATAGGCTCGACACCTCTAGCAGAACTTGCCATGAAAACCACATTTAAGGCTCGATCCTGCGGGTTGTTGTCAACAGTTAACAGCCTTTCATTACCCGTTTTCATCCACCGCATGGGAACAATAGCGGGAAGCTTAGACACCAGAAAACCCTGACCATCGTGTAATAATTCCCAGGGTAGATGGACTAATCCGTTGCTGGTGCTGATAGCCAGAACTATTTTCTCTCCCCGGTGGCTATCTAATTCGCTCTGGAGGATGCGCTCCGTACCATCTAACCATCGGTACAAACCTTGTCCTGTTGTGGCGTGATCTTCCGGTAAACGGGTATAGTAATCGGTGACAGCCTGTTCACTTAGGTTGTCTATTTCATTCAGGAATCTTGTGTAGGTACGGGTTTGGTTAGGGTTATCCCAGAAAAATCGGAACTCAACGCTATTGCTACCCCTCTCCTGAAGATCAATATGCAGTATCTTCATTTTTCTTGTTCCAAGAGTTTTTGTAGTTGCTCTAGGGTAGCATCTTTGAGCAGCAGGCGATCGCCGTTTTTGCTGACAATCAACACCCGTTCGATCTTCGGGGTTTCAGGAGAGTCAATTTTTCGCTTTAATTGGTAAAATTTCTCAGCGATGGCGATTGTTCCGCTAATAATGCCGATGATGGTGGCGATGGTAGCAAGGGTTCCCTCTCTCTCCACTTCAGAGATAACTTCGTAGCTGCCTTGCACCCCTTCCATCTCTAGGATATCCTGAGCAACTTTGATAGCATCGGCTCCTTGAATTTCTATCTGCATCAGTTTTGTTCCTCCTGTAAGTACCCAAGCAAAATGATGCTAAATCCGTTTATTAAAAACTGATTATCTATTCCCCCTTTTGCTTGTCCTGATATCTAGCCTATACTCAACGAATTTAGCACGAAACCCAACCAATGTCCTATTATCAAATAATTAGGGTTTGCTGAATAAAGCTAAAAACCTTACAGGAAAAGGCTTTTAGCTAGATTGAGAGTCGCTCAGGTGCCCCTGAATCTGCTAAAATTACTCAAAACCCTTGCATCTTCTCTCCTTAGTACCAATGTATCGCAA
>NZ_JADBSA010000281.1:0-3001 GCF_020246945.1 Microcystis sp. M113S1
ATTTTCAGGTGGTCAACTACCTAATTTTCAGGGAAAAAGTACCTGAATTTTCCCCCTGATCACTCCCATGCCTGGTACTTTTTGATTGACAAAAAGTCTAAAAGTCTTACCCAACAAGGTTTTTAGATTTATTCAGCAGAAGCTACTTAAAGATACTATTTTAGAACAAGAAAAACAGACTAAACTGGTTAATTTACTTCAGTCTTGGATTGATGAAGAAGATGAACAAGAACAACAAGAAACAGGTGAATATTTAATCGAAGCACTTGACCAAGATCGCTTATCTGAGCGTCCTTTATTTCCGGCTGAATTAAAGGGAGTAACTTGGTGAATAGAGTAGTTTTATTAGATACGGGAATTATCGGTTTAATTACTAATCCTAAGCGAGCGCCTGAAAGTCTAGCTTGTAATTGTTGGCTACAAACGCTAATTAAAGCAGGTATTAGGGTTATTCTTCCAGAAATTGCTGATTATGAGGTGCGTCGAGAGTTGTTACGCGCTAACAAGATTAGTAGTTAGATTGTGTAATTAATCGTGTATAGCTACATACTAAATTTCTCAATTCCCGACAGACATAGAGATTCTAAAATCCAAGACCAACCCGTTAAAAGATTTTTTTACTACCCTACTCTCAAGGGTAACAATAATTATAAATTTTTGTAAATTTGTGTTGGTTTACACTTGACAAAATCGGTGGGGGGGGGTAAAGTGAACTTTATTATGATTGGTTTTGTGACCCCTAAGGTCTTGACAAATTATGAAAAAAACCTCTGACTTAACTGTACAGTTCATTCAATATGCGATTGCCCGGGAGAGTATTTTATGGCAGTTTCATTAACAAAAGGACAACGAGTATCGCTAGAAAAAGTTGCTCCTGGATTATCAGAAGTATTTGTAGGATTGGGATGGGATGTCAAAGCCACTGACACTGGATCGGACTTCGATCTAGATTCGTCGGTGTTTTTGTTGGGAGCTAATGAAAAGCTAATCTCAGATAAACACTTCATCTTCTACAACAATCTTGTCAGCCCTGACCAAAACAAATCAGTTCAACATAACGAGGATAACCTAACAGGACTTGGGGAAGGGGATGATGAAGTTATTAAAATTGACCTCAAGAAAGTACCAGAAGAAGTCAAGAAGATTGTTATTACGGTAACGATTCACGAGGCACAGCAACGTCGCCAGAACTTTGGACAAGTACAAAACGCTTTTGTGCGTATCGTCAATGCTCAGAACAAACAAGAGGCTGTACGCTACGACTTAGTAGAAGACTATTCTATTGAAACCGCCCTAATCATGGCAGAACTATATCGCAAAGATGGGCAATGGTCGCTCAACGCGGTGGGGTCTGGCTATCAAGGAGGGCTGCAAGCATTGCTAGATCGTTATAGCTAAGGAAAGTTCAAATTATGGCTATCAATTTACAGAAAGGGCAACGCATTTCCCTGACAAAAGAGGCACCTGGTCTGAAAAAAATTATTTGTGGACTAGGATGGGATGTAGTAGAACAAACTGGGGGTGGCTTGTTCGGCGCATTTAGTGACAGACCGAACTACGACCTAGATTCCTCGGTAATCTGCTTGGGCAATAACGGAAAAGTTGGAGACAAGGACGATCTAGTTTATTTTGGCAATCTCAAGCATCGATCGGGAGGAATCACTCACTTGGGAGATAACTTAACGGGAGCAGGAGAGAGAGATGATGAGCAAATCATTGTTGATCTTTCTTTAGTGCCATCACGAATTACCAAACTGGTTTTTACAGTCAATATTTATGACTGTATAGCCAGAAAACAAGACTTTTCCCAGGTAAAAAACGCATTTGTACGATTAGTCGATATGTCTAACAACAAAGAGCTTGCTCGCTACAATCTATCAGGAAATGAATACAAAGGTGCTACGGGAATGATTATGGCAGAGTTATACCAACATAACGACGAGTGGAAGTTAGCTGCAATTGGAAATGGAGTTAGTGTCAACGGATTAGGAGAAATTGTCGGTTCTTATGCTTAGTAAAGGAAAGCTATGTCATCTTTATTTGAACGACTGGACTTAACTAAATACAACCGCAAGCTAAAACAATCTCTATCTCAGCGTATAGATCTCACTAGACCAATTAAACTCAGGTGTCAATCTTGTAGATTGCGCCTTCAAGCAGAATGGGAATTTTGTCCTAACTGCGGTTTTCCCTTGCGAAATTTTTCAGAAAAAAGTCGCCATTGTATTTGGATAGATATTTCAAATATGGAAGTCTTACCCGAATATCAAGAAACCATGAGTGCAATTTTTATGGAAGCTTTTTCCAGACTGTATGGTGCATTCAGAGGTGTTCAGGTTTTTCTTACTACAGAACCACCTAACAGTCAGGAATGGCAAGATAAATTTACTCATGTTTATGTATTTGCTGACAGTCAGCCAGTAGATTATTTAGGAGTAGCGAGCTTCTTATTAGGTAAAGTTACTGGTCATGCAATTATCAGAATCGATCAAGTTTTTTATGCTTCTTGTAGAGGCAATCTTAGTATTAGTAGTCTATCTAACTTAATTGCCAACACGATTGCTCATGAGATTGGTCATACATTAGGTTTAGATCACTCTGCATTGCCAACAGATGTCATGCACGATGGATTAGACTACACGACTCATGGTGCCATGCCTCCTTCATTTCACGCAGAGCAGATTAACCTGATGAACAGTGCCATTCGCAGATATAAGACTGAAGAATAATGTTAGTGCGATCACACTTGATCATATAGTGTGATCGCTTTTTTTGTTATAATCTTAGAAGTGTGGATGAATGAAGCAAAATTGGCTCTCCCGTACTTGTGATGATAACAAAAAATTGCTGATACAATATTTTCATCGAAAATTTTGGGTCTGAAACCCCGTCGTTCTACGACGGCTTTACCGTTAAATACTAGCGCATTTACCAAATATATGCTAAAATGTGAGACATGGAAAAAGCCTACTCGTTTCGATTTTACCCCACACCAGAACAA
>NZ_JADBSA010000282.1:0-16855 GCF_020246945.1 Microcystis sp. M113S1
TCCAACAAGGTTTTTAGACTTTTTTTCCCTCAAAAAGTGCCGACCCTTGGAGTGATTGGGGGGAAAATTCAGGGACTTTTTCCCTGAAAATTAGGTAATTGACCACCTGAAAATGGGTAAAACCCCACACCCCACACCCCCCACCCCACACCCCCAACCCCCAACCCCCAACCCCCACCGAAAAACTTTTTCAGCAGACTCTAGTTAATCTTAAAATTCTTAGTCTAACTATTTTTAAGTAAAAAAGTAGCTTTTCTGGTTGAAATAAGCAAAATCTTGGTTTTTTCTACTTTTAGCTCCTGAATACTGCCTCGGAAACCCATCAGATCGGTGAAGATGTCCGATTGTTGCAGGAGGTCTAATGATAGAATGGGCATCAGCGAAAGTAGTTTGTGAGCGAAGTGATCCGATGCAGTTCCAAATCCAGCCAGACAGTGAAATTCCCGCCTCTAAGCAATTATTTGACCAAATTCGCTTCGCTATCGCCTCTCGTCAGTATCCACCGGGCCATCGTTTACCTAGCACCCGTCAACTAGCTATGATCACGGGATTACACCGTAATACGATAAGTAAAATTTATCAACAACTGGAAGACGATGGGTTAGTAGAATCAATAGCAGGTTCGGGGATTTATGTCAAGGCTCGCGGGCATGAAAACGATAATTTATCGGGTTCACCCCTATTGGAACAAAATCCAGAAATAGGCCGACTAATTCGCCAGAGTTTGGCTGGTTTTCTCGCTCAAGGTTTAACTTTAGAGCAAATTCGCGAGTTATTACTGGCGGAAATCGATTGGCGATCGCAGTGTAGTTCTCAAGTTCTTGTCACCATTCCCCGTCACGATTTGGGTGCAGGAAAACTAATGTTGAGAGAATTAGAGCAATCCCTCAAAATTCCCGTCCAATTAGTGGCAATGGAGGATTTAGCCCAAGTTTTAGCCAATACTAAATCTGCCACTGTTGTCACCAGTCGCTATTTTATCAGTGTAGCGGAGGAAATTGCCGCTCCTTTTCACCTACGAGTCATTCCCATCGATATCTACGATTACAGCAAGGAATTGGCATTAATCAAAAAATTACCCACCGATAGCCGTTTGGGGATTGTCAGCATTAGCACCGGTATTATTAAGGTGGCCGAAATTTTAATTCATAGTTTACGGGGCGATGATTTATTAGTTATGTCTGCCCAAATTCATGAAACGGATAAGTTAAAAGTTTTGTCCCGAACTTCCCAGACAATTATCAGTGATCAAGCGAGTTATACTTTAATTAAAAATCTGATTAATGAAGTGCGATCGGATTTAATTCGTCTGCCAGAAATTATCTGTAGTGATAATTATATTGGGGATAAATCAATTCAATTGCTAAGACGAGAATTAGGATTAGGTGGCTAAGTAATAGACCCCTGTTGTAAATAAGGTGTATCTTATGAGAGTGGGAAAGACCATAATAGTATTTATAGACCAAGTTAGTCAGTTTTCGAGCAAGTTGCTTAATTTATATTCAACACAAATAGAACTGCCGATTTCTTCTATCACTAAATAGGGAACTTTAAGAGAATTAACTCGCATTCCAATTCGATACCTAGCATCAGGATAATAATTAGGAACTTCAATTACTTGTTCTTTCATGTACCGTCTTCCTTGAGAGCCTTTCATCCACCAAATTTGTACGGGAAAAATCTGCTGATTGGCAATTAAATGACGTTCTTCAAAGATTGGTTCATCTAATCGTCTTAGAGGAGTTTCAGAATGAATTAAGGTAATCGGTACTTTTTTGGTTACTATTTTTATATCAATCACTCCTTCAGTTACAAATTCATCAATAAAAACACCTAGACTATAACCAAAGTTATCGGAGTAATTATCTATTTCAATATTACTTTGCGTTAATTCTGAGGATTTTCTTCCAAAATTATGACAAGTGATTGACAAGGGAATCGACTCAAATGTTTTATTATTATAACCCAATCTTTTAATTTGTTTAAAACGGTTTTGGTTCGAGGTCAAAGAATTAGATAAACTCATTTGGGTTATATTATTATCGATATGGATTTTTGTATCTAATTGATTCAATCTAAAAGTTGACGATTGATTGAAATCTTTCTGCTCAGTTTGTATTTGTAATTCTTCAAGCACTTCTATTAATAAATCATCACTAATCTCGAAATCTCTTTCTATTATTTCTCGTATTTCCTTATCAAGAGTTCGGAACAAAGTTAAAGATTTCTGTAAGTATTCAAGTGCTAAGACATAATTCTCTTGTGTAGAATATAAACTAACCATTAAAAATAAAGAATACATTTTTAAAAAATTATTATTGATTTTCTCACAAAATTCTAAACATTGTTGCCAAGAAAAAATAGCTTGGTTTATATTTCCTTCGTTAAGTTGATGATTGACTAAAGTAAAAAATATCTGAAATACTTGAGTTTGTGCTTCTACATTTTCTGTCTTTTCAGCAAGTTCCCTTGCCTGTTGAATACATATATTTGCTGAATTTTTGTCTTCTTTTTTGAGATAAATTTTGCCAATGGTTAGCCAAATATTTAATTTTAAGTTATTATTTTTAATATAGTTATATTCGTCAATATATTTATGGTAATTATCCTCAATATATTCACAGTATTCGAGAATTTGGTCTGCATAAAATATTACTTGGTTGAAAATTTCATCGTTAAGTTCAAGGTCTCCTAAAGCAGATAATACTTGAAGTTGTGATTCTATATCCCCTATTTCTTCAAACATAGCTAATGCTTGCTCTAGACAGTTAACAGCACTATTAATTTCTTCTTTTTCTATATATATAAATCCAATAAATATTAAAAATTTATGTTTATAGATATTAAAGGCATTTCTTCCCTTAGCTCCCATTGAGTCACACAAAGCTAACCCTTTTTGAAAAATAACGAGGTAATCATTCAATTCTTTTTGTTCTCCTTTAATTATTCCTATTAGGAATAATATCTGAATTTGGTTTAATATATCGCCTGTCGCTTCTGCTATTTTCAATGCTTCTAGCAAGGTATTTTCTGCAATTTCATCTTGTTCTTGAGCTATATAAATCGAGGATAACATGAGCAAAAGGGAAGGTTGAATAAGATTATTACCTTCTTTTTGGGCTAAGTCTAGAGCTTGATGTGAAAAAGTCAGTCCTTGTTCCATATTGCCTTGACTGACAGCGACGATTCCCGACGCTAATAAAAATTGAAGTTTATTAACATTTTCTCCGATTTTTTGAACCAGATTAATCGCTTCCTGATAAACACTTGTAGATTCTTTTACCTGTTCTAACTGTAAATGTAAAGCACCAACAAGCAATAAAGTAAAAGCCAGTTCTTGTAATTTCCCTAAACTTCTAAATTGATCAATCGCTTGTTGATAGCAAGAAAAAGCTTCATCTATTAATCCCTGTCCTGTTTTAACGATTCCCCAACAATTAAATATTTGAGCAATTCCTATCTCGTTTTCTAATCTTTGATGAATATCTAGTGCTTGTTGGATATAGCTTTCTGCTCTTTCAAAATCTTGTTCTATAACTTTTAACACAGCTAAAGCACCTAAGGCTTCTGCTTTGCCTTTTGTGTCGCTCATTTTTTCAACTTCTTGACATAAATAATTTGTCGCAGATAGATTTCCTTCCATTCTGAGTAACGAAGCTAAGAAAGCAATAATTAAAGCCTTTTTTTCTTCATCCTCACGGGGGCAGAGTTTAAACGCTTCCTGTATATAAGGTTTGGCAGTTTTCATCCCCCCTACAGACTGTTCTGCATAAGCGAGATTGTATAAGATACGATAATCTTGAGATAAAGTTAACACCTCTTGGCAAAGGGTTTTAATCTCTGTATGACGTCCTTTAAGAAGCCATTGATTGGTTAAAGTAACAGCTACTTCAACCGCTATGTCTGTTTCCTTCGCTAAACGCGCTAATCGATAAATTTCCTTTTGTTCTGGTTCTGTTAAGATATCACTTGACGGCCACCAACTTTGATAAAGCGCACGGGCTGCGGTCTGATAAATCCCTTCATTATCGGCAGGAAAATCGAGAAACGTCTCTAAAATACGGGGAACTCTCAGGTAATCTTTCTCAGGCGTTACTTCTAATAATCCTAAATCCGAAGCACGGCGAATATGTTTACCCGCGTTCGGAATAACTTGGCAAACTCTCGCAAAAGCAAGACGAGGAACAGGAACACGAAAAACCAATGCTAAAGATAATAATCTCCGTAAATCCTGAGATTGTTGTTCGAGAAGTAACTTAGCGAGAATATTTTCCCGAAATTCCCTTACTTTATCTTCAATTTGTTGCTGAAGACGTTGGCGTAATTCGTCAGGTTGTTCTAAAGTTTGTGCAGTGATTTTCTGGCGAAATTGTCCCGTTTTATCGGCCATTTCTTGAAAAAGCGGTTGATGGTTCACCAATCTAGAAATTAAGACCTTTCCTAACCACTCCAATAAACGAGGATTTCCATCAGCTAAATTAATCGCTTGTTGCTGTAAATCAACTGAAATATCAGATTTATTATTAAAAGCATCTAAACGGTCGAGTTTTTTGCGTAAATCTGCCCCTTCAAAGGCGGTTAAATGTTCCCTTTTCAGCAGATTATTTAATCTCTCATCGGCTAAGTTAAAGTTATAGCGACAAGTAATAATCACTCGATGATTCAGCCCATTTGTTCTAATAACTCCCAATAAGGGAATTAAGGTTCTCACTGCGTCCGACTTAAGGATATATTCGCCATTCGCATTGGGTTCTAAATTTACTTCAAAATCATCTAAAACAAATATAAAAGACTGTCTTTGTGATTCTAAACCAAATTTAAAGAAATTGGTCAATTTTTTACCAAAAGGCAAATCCCCCTTCAAAATATCTAAACCCGCATTACTGGCGATATCTTGTAACGAGCGAATAAGTTTATCGGGATCAATCTGGCGATGGTTAAAAACAATATCATAGTATTTCTCAGGTTCTTCAGGCTGATGGTGGCTAAAAATCCCATAAGCTGTTAAACGCTCTAGTAATCGTTGCGCTAACGTCGTTTTTCCCACACCGCCCATGCCATGAATTAAGATCCCCGGCGGATTGCGTAAATATTTCAGACAACGTTGCAGCGAACGCCGTCGTCCCACAAAGTTTTCCCTTGTTACCACTCTGGGACTATTGGGATGATTGGGATCAAGAAATAAGTCTTCAATTTTAAGGGTTTGAGTTGTTTGAAAGGTTAAACTGTCTTGAGTAACCACCATCTCATTTGGACAGTCCCCACGAATATATAAACGGAAAAAATGCCAATCAGGGATGCTATCTTCTCGCAGTTTCCGATAAGTGCTATGAATCGCTTGAGTCAGATCATATCCTGCCGCTAACTCAGAGTATAAGGTTGAGGCAGCTTTGGTAGCACTAATGTCTGCAACGGGATACCCCCAACCGATAACGGCTCTAATTCCCTGGTTAATTAATTCCTGCGCCATTGAGGGAAATGTGCCTTCGTTACCATTTTGCGCTGTGCGACAGCCTGAAAGAAAAACTAATTGGGGAAAACGAGGATATAATGCCTTAGCAATCTCTTGAGCGGTTACATTACGCCGTGTACCGTCCAGATTTTCCGTTACAAAATAGGGAAAAGGGTGATTTTTGTCGGTTTGGTTTATGGAAGCATGACCCGTAAGATGAAAAACATCGAAATAATCTTGCTGATAGCGTCTCCACAGTTGATTTAACTCATCTAAACAGCCACTTTCCTCAACCTGTAAATAAAGGGGAATTTCCTGCGTTGTCTCTAAAATCTGCGCTTCTTCCCGCTCAAATTGTAAAATTGGCTCAATGGGGGGTTCAGGGGAGGTCGCCATAAAGAAAATCCGTAAAGCTCTATTTTGTGGCTCACGAGGTTTTACCTTACTTTTTGTCCAACGCAGAGGAACAACAGAAGGGGCAAGTCTGTCCACGAGAAAGTAAGAACCGTCATGAAGAACTTCCCAGGGTAAATGAGACAGTCTAATCCCTGTTTCATCTCCATTCCCCGTATCAATGGCTAAAATTAAACCGTCTTCTTGACAGCTTTCTACGGCTCTTGTTAAATACCTCCCAGGACTGTCTAAAAAGATAAACAGTTGTTGACCAATATTGACTAGGTCGGGAAAAGATGACACATAAAAATCACGCTCACTTTGAGCAATGAGGAATTGAATACTGGAAATATCAACGATTTGCGGCTCATAACTGCCTTCATTTCCCTCAACTTGATGATAGCGTAGCTCTATGCGCTGTTTATCTATCGGTCTTAGCTCTATGTATAAGGATTGCATTTATTTTTGGGCAATATTCTCTAAAATTTGATTAATTTGCTCAATAGAAGCATTTTCTAGTAGCAATCGTTGACCATCGCAAACAATAAGCACTTTATCTATTGCCTTAGCTTTTTTTTCTTTGGTATATTCTTGATACCATTGACGAATCTGTTCAGCGATCGCTAGTGTTCCCCCGACTATCCCTATAATACTAGCAATTACTGCTATTGTCCCTTCTTTTTTGTTTGTTTCATCAGTTTTCCAGTTTCCTTGAATGCCCTTAATCGCTACTAACTCTGTAGCAGCTAACTTGGCATCTTGACCTTCGATAACAAATTCAATGACTGTCATTTTTACCTCTAACTCGATCCTTTACTTAGCCCGACATTTTAGTTAAGTTATTTTTAGCACAAAAATTTTGATAGTCAGTCTTCCGTAAAATTTTCTTAACTCGATGAATAAACTATAGCGCTTTTCACGTTACTGAGGTATCGACAAGTTTTGCCAACAAGGGGTTTAAGCCCCTTGCCCATACCTCATTCTGATGAAAACTGCTATATCATCTGTCATAATAAAGCAAAAAACGCTACTATTATCCCAAATAATTATTATTTCTCTATAATTCTTAGCTATTTTAAAAATTAAGAATTTCCTTTTCTTCCTCTGCATAACTTCTCCCCTAAGTCACAATATAGAACCTATTTGGTATCTCTCTTGTGACGCTTCACGGGTAAGAATTACAGGTATTTTGGCTAATTCGCTCTAATCCATACTGGGTAAGGATTTTGGGAAAGATACCAAATGGACTCTATAGAGAAGTAAGGTGATTAAAAACAGCCCATGACTAGCTTAAGACACAAGCGAACGAGAAAAATCAGTAAACCCCTTCTCTTTGGGTTATGAGGTGCAGGAGGATGCTTAATTGCTTCTCTTTTTGGTCAAATTTTCCTTTATTTTGCCTTACTCCCTGCTATTGCCCCTGTCACTCCTTCTAGTCCTAAAGTAGATGGTTTATACCATGAAGAAAAATTTACTTTCATGTCTAAATCTCTCAGCTGTGAGAAATGGGATTATTTTGTGAGAGTGTTACCCAATCTCCTCCTCGCTTTTGGTTTGTTGGGAACTTTCCTGGGAATTACTCTCAATCTGACGGGAATCAGCACACTTATCGATATCAATAATCTCGATGTGCAAAGTTTAGGAGAAAAGCTCAAAACTCCCCTAGAAAGTATGGGGATTGCTTTTATCACTAGCTTAATTGGTTTAGCTTGTAGTTCTTTACTGACTGTGATTAACTTAATCTTTAATACCAACCTTGCTAAAGTAAATCTAATTAGTTCCCTAGAAGACTATTTAGATAACATCTTGCAGCCGACTGTAGAAGGGAATAGTCGCTTGAATAAAGCGGTTGATAGCATGGTGGAGAAACAGCAAGCATTTCTGACTAACTTTCATAATGAGGTGACGAGAGTATTAGAATCTTCTTTAAGAGAAGTTGCTAAAGAAATTGCTGAACGTAATCAGGAAACTGCTAAATTAGTCACCCAGGTTTGTGAAAGATTAACTGAAACCGCAGGAACTTTATCTACCGGTGCATCGACTTTTCAGCGTTCAGCTTTTGAACTTAACCAGCAAGTACCAATTATCACGCAAGCAAACCGAGAGTTTACACAATCCTCTCAGGAACTAAAAAATAGTGTGCTGCTTTTTAAACAAGCATCAGAGTTAATTGAAAAAAGTAACTTCTCTGGTAATATGGAAAGGTTTACCGCTAGTTTAGCAGAAACTCAAGCGAGATTTTCTCAATCCACTGCACTACTAGAGCAGAATATCGGGGAGATTATCAGCAGTAATAAAAGAGCTAACGATTTAGCAGAACAAGTGTATTTAAATGTCCAAGAATCTTCTCAAAAATTACAGGATAGTGCGCTAGGTTTTCTGGAAGCTTCCGAAAAAATCGAAAGTAGTCAATTTGCTGATAAGTTAGTGCAAGCAACCGCAGATTTAATGACTGCTCATCAACAGTTCGCTAATTCTACTACAGATTTAAACCAATCAACTCAATCTCTAGCTTCTTTAACTCAAGACTTCCACCGTTCAATGACAACTATGGTTGAGTTGGGAATAAAAATTACTGACTTGAATCAAAAATCTGAGACAATCCTAGAGCAAAATCAGCAACGCTTAGTCACTGAACAAGAAAAGTTATCCAACATTCAGGGAGAATTAGTAAAATTAATCGAAACTGTGAAAACCTATCAAGACAGTTTTAACTCCGAGTCGAAACAATTAGGAAACCAGCTTATCAATAGTCTCGATGAAAGACTCTCCCAAACCTCCGATAAAATCCTCACTGCTTCTCATGGTATTGAGCGCTCTAGTAATAATCTCGATGTGACTAATGCTAACTTGTCTCAGTTAATTGATACAGTGACAGAGCAAGTTACTCAAGTCAAGGAAAGCTTAAAGTCTGAGTTAAAACTTTTAAGCAATAACTTAGCGACAGTAGTGGATGATAAATTAACTAAGAACTCAGAACAATTAAAAGCAGTTTCCCAATCTATTGAGAAAACAGCCAATCAATTTGGCAGCCTTAAATCAGATTTTTCTCAAGTAATTAACGCAATGAACACCAACACCAGTCAATTAACTGCTAACTTAGAATCTTTGCGAGATAAGTTAGAGAAAGTCGTCGCTCAGGAAAATAAATCGAATCAGAAAATGATTGAACACATCTATGGAGAAATTCAAAAATGTTTAGCACAACTGGAGAAAATTAACGATATGCGTTCTGAATTTCCTAACTTAAAGGATGAGATAGAAAAACTTTTTGAGACAATACCTAATCTTACTCAAAAAGATGTTCAGGATGACATTTATAAGTTAAATGAGAAGATAGAAAAACTTTTTGAGACAATCCCTAATCCTACCCAAAAAGATGCTAAGAAGGGGATTAACACCATATTTGATAACTTCACCAACAAATTCTAAGCAATTATGTCTAGACGTACCCACTACCGAGATGAAGATAAATCGGTGGATGTTTATCCCGCATTTACCGATTTAATGTCCAATGCTTTCATGATTCTGAGTTTATTTCTCCTCTTGGCACTTTTTCAGTCCTATAATCTCATCAGCAAACTGGAGGAAGCTAACCGAAAACTGCAAAAATTGCAAGCTACCAATCCTCGACTGATTAAAGAATTAGAGAACACTAAGCAACAACTACGAAAATTGCAAGCTACCAATCCTCGACTGATTAAAGAATTAGAGAACACAAAGCGAAAACTACAAAAACTGCAAACAGCAACCCCGATAGTTATCGATGAAAAATCAGGAAAATTCAAATTTCAGTCGGGAAGTGCGGAATTAAACCCCGCTTTAAAAACCTATATTCGTCAGCGCATTATTCCCGCTATCGAAACCATTACCAAAGACAGAGAAATCGACTTTATTCAAGTAATTGGACATACCGACGGACAAGGAATACAGCAGACAAGTAATCTCGATAAAAATATCGAATCGGTTGCCAGCAGAAAACAATCTGTTAAAATGCTAGTACCCGGTTCTAACACTGATTTAGGATTAATGCGCGCTTTAGCAGTAGTGCAAGAAATCGAAAACACTGGTAAACTCAAAAACGTCAAATTTCGAGCTTTTTCCGCAGGACAGTTATACCTCCCATCGGGTAACTTAGCCGCGGTTAATCGTGACGCAGATGCAAGCAGACGCAGAATTGAAATCCGTTTTATTCCCCCCGGTAAAAAACAATAAGACAAAAAAATCTAGAAATTTGTTTTTTTATCTTTTGCTTGTTACACTGAGGAAATAACGAAATTCAAATCAATATCTATGGAACAAAACACTTTAGAGGGGACTTGGGAAGAAATTTTACAGCATAGTGCTAAATTAGCAGGTCAGCGAGTGAGATTGACCATTCTACCTAATCAATCTGCCAATTCTTCCACTCCAGAAACTCTAGACCAAAAATTAAAAGGAAGAGTTGGACGAGTTTATTTTCAGCCATCAGATTTATCTGAGCGAGTAGAACAAGTTTTTACAAATATTTTAGATGATAAAGACTAATCAGCATTACACCAATGACTCTTTGCGACGCTTCTCCACTTATTGCCTTAATTAATGAAGCTGATAAAAATCATCAGCGTTGTGTTGACATTTTATCTTCGCTATCGGCCCCCCTTGTCACGACTTGCGCTTGTTTTACCGAAGCAATGTATTTATTGCGTCGATATGGTGGTTGGTTCGCACAACAAGAATTATGGGGTTATGTGGTAGATGAAATACTGGTAATACACCATCATACTTCAGACGAACTAAAAAGAATGGAAACCTTAATGATACAATATCAAGATGTTCCTATGGATTTAGCAGATGCTTCTTTAGTAGCCATGGCTGAAGTTCTTAATCAAAGACAAATATTCACTCTTGATAGCGATTTCTATATTTACCGACGGTATGGAAATCAACCTTTTGAGGTTGTACCTTAGTGATTTTTCATTCCCTAGTATCATTAACCGTTTCTAGGGTGACATCTTCGTATAAATCCCGAAAAGATGCCGTCAGATTAATACTCTGCAAACTAAAACTTTCTTGCTGATAGGTTTGCAAAATCCATAAACCCTGTTCACCCCGTCGAAAAGTTTCCACTCGTTGGTGTTTACTATTCACTAAGACATATTCCTGCAAACTTTCTAGAGTTTGATAATCATTAAATTTATCACCCCTATCAAAAGCTTCTGTAGAATCGGAGAGAACTTCGATAATCAATTTAGGAAAACTTTTGTAGGTAGCAGTTTCTCTATCTCTGTCATCGCAGGTGACAATAATATCGGGATAATAAAAGTGATTGCGTTTCTCTAATCTGACTTTCACATCGGCAAAATAAACCCGACAATCGGAACCCCGCAAATGATTACGAATTATAAAAGTGAAATTGAGTCCGATAATATTATGAGTATCCGTCGTCCCTGCCATGGCGTAAATTTGTCCCTCGATATATTCGTGTTTAATGGGACTTTTTTCTTCAAACTGAAGATATTCTTCTGGGGTGAGATTATTATAGTTAGATAGAGCAATCATAGGTTTAATCGTTGAAGGAGATTTTCTTAAGGACTTTCGGGAGTATCATTAACCGTTTCTAGGGTGACATCCTCGTACAAATCCCGAAAAGATGCCGTCAGATTAATACTCTGTAAACTAAAACTTTCTTGCTGATAGGTTTGCAAAATCCATAAACCCTGTTCACCCCTTCGAAAAGTTTCCACTCGTTGGTGTTTACTATTCACTAAGACATATTCCTGCAAACTTTCTAGAGTTTGATAATCATTAAATTTATCACCCCTGTCAAAAGCTTCTGTGGAATCGGAGAGAACTTCAATAATCAATTTAGGAAAACTTTTGTAGGTAGCAGTTTCTCTATCTCTGTCATCGCAGGTGACAAGAATATCAGGATAATAAAAGTGATTGCGTTTCTCTAATCTGACTTTCAAATCGGCAAAATAAACCCGACAATCGGAACCCCGCAAATGATTACGAATAATTGTGTATATATTCCCCGAAACAATATTATGAGTATCAGTCGTCCCTGCCATGGCGTAAATTTGTCCCTCGATATATTCGTGTTTAATGGGACTTTTTTCTTCAAACTGAAGATATTCTTCTGGAGTGAGATTATTATAGTTAGATAAAGCAATCATCGTTTTTTCTGCTAGTTACAACTATATTAAGTACCTAAGCAAAATTAATTATACATCTAAGCTGTCAGCCTTTTCCGTAATCAGTAAGCAGTATTAAGTAACAGTACATTCCCTGATTACTGTTCACTGTTGACTGATAACCGAAAAGTCTCCACTCTCCGAGTCTCGACTAGGAAATTAACTTTGCAGGACTAGATACCTGTTGAAATACTGTCTAGGAGAACCAGCAAAAAGAGCCTCGAATGGTTAATCTATATGTTATTACCCTTGTAACCCTCTATAACTACTGTTATGACAACCCTAATTGACTATTCAAATATTCAATCTTTACCCGAAGTTTGGTCAATAGTTGCCCAACGTTTCCCCAATATTATCGCCCTACAGGATCCCCACAGTAAACCGGAAGTAATTCTCACCTATCGGCAACTTTATCAACAAATTCAGCAATTTGCCGCCGCTTTGCAAGCATTAGGAGTCACAGAAACCGAAAATGTCGCTTTATTTGCCGATAATAGTCCCCGGTGGTTTATTGCCGACCAAGGTTCCATGGCAGCCGGGGCTGCCAATGCGGTACGATCTGCTCAAGCAGATGCAGAGGAATTAGCCTATATTCTGGCCGATAGTGACAGTCAGACGCTGATTGTCGAAAATAACAAAACTTTAGGGAAATTACTGGCGAAAATCCCTGAATTGCCCCTGAAATTAATCGTGCTGCTCACCGACGAAGACCCCGCTACTGGGGCGATTTCCGTGCAGACCTTAAATTTCAAGCAACTAATGGCGATCGGGGCTGAGAACACCCTTAAACCCATCACCAAGAGCGAAAATGATCTGGCTACCCTCATCTACACATCGGGGACGACGGGACAACCAAAAGGGGTGATGTTAAGTCACGGTAATCTGCTGCATCAGGTACGCAACTTAAATGCTATCTTTCAACCGGCTCCCGGCGATCGAGTTTTAAGTATACTACCTTCATGGCATTCCTACGAGCGCAGCTGTGAGTATTTCATTCTAGCTCAAGGTTGTACCCAGATTTATACCAGTATTCGCACTTTTAAGTCCGATTTAAAGCAATTTAGTCCGCAATTAATGGTGGGAGTTCCCCGTCTTTGGGAATCTCTTTACGAGGGTATCCAAAAACAATTTAGCGAACAACCGGCTAAAAAACAGAAATTGGTGCGATTTTTTCTAGAAAAGTCGGAAAAGTACGTTCTTGCTAAACGTATCGCTGATAATCTCAGTCTTGATCACCTTCACGCTTCCCCCGGAGAAAGACTCAAAGCAAGAATTCAATCCCTCTTACTCTATCCCCTCCATGCCATCGGTGACAAGCTAGTTTATAGCAAAATTCGCCAAGCAGTGGGAAATAAAGTTAAAATCTTCGTTAGTGGTGGTGGTTCCTTAGCTAGACATCTAGATACTTTCTATGAGATTGCGGGAATCCCGATCTTAGTTGGTTATGGACTGACAGAAACTTCTCCCGTCGCTACCGTCCGTCGTATCGATCATAACCTGCGCGGGTCTGCCGGTCGTCCCGTCTTTCAGACAGAAATCTGTATTGTCGATTTACACAGCAAAGAAGTCTTACCGACAGAAAAACACGGTTTAGTCTTGATTCGTGGTCCGCAGGTGATGCAGGGATATTATAAAAAACCCGAAGCAACCGAAAAAGCGATTTCTCCCGATGGTTGGTTTGATAGCGGTGATATTGGTTGGTTAACCGCTGCCGGGGATTTAGTTTTAACCGGACGGGCCAAAGATACAATTGTTTTGAGCAATGGTGAAAATATCGAACCGCAACCGATTGAAGATGCTTGTTTACGCAGTCCCTTTATCTCCCAAATTATGCTAGTGGGACAGGATCAAAAAGCTTTGGGGGCTTTGATCGTGCCTAATCTTGATATACTGGCCAATTGGGCCCAAGAACAGAAAATATCCTTAAATTTACCCGATCTTCACAGCGATCGCTCAACGATTCTTTCTAGCGATCTCTACAGCAAAAAAGTCTTAGATCTCTACCAACAAGAATTAAAGCGCGAGGTAAGAAATCGACCCAGTTATCGTGCCGATGACCAGATTAAAACCTTTGAGTTAATTTTAGAGCCTTTTTCCCAAGAAAACGGCATGATGACCCAAACTTTAAAGATTAAACGACCGGTAGTAACGCAACGCTATCGCGATATGATTAACGAGATGTTTGCCAAGTAAATATTTCCGGCAAATATTCTCCAACCTCTTGACAAAAAGACCTTTTTAGGATAAGCAAATCATGGATGACGCACAAACCAGTTTATTACTGAAGCGCCCGGTGACAATTAAAGTCATCGTGACCCCGCGCTGGAAAGAAGAAGCACAACAGCAATTACAAGCACAAATGGCTCAAATTGACGCACAAATTCAACAACTAGAAACCCAAGGACAACGAGCGATCGCCGAAATTCAGCGTCAGAGTCTGATCCCCTTACCCCCCGCGGCTGCCCAACAGATTGACAATATTCAAATCCAAGTCAATCAACAGAAAAGTGAGTTTCTCGAACAAAAAAACCAGTATCTGCAACAATTGCAACAGGTACAACTCTTGGAACTCAATCAAGAAGTCGCCCAAGCACAACTAGAAAGCTTTTTCCGCGTCGAAAAAGGCGATAACTTAGTGGCCAAAATGAATGTAGAACTCGTCCTTAGAGATGGCATAGTCGAAGAAATTCGCGGCGAAATTTAAAGCTAGGGTGAGCAGTTACCGGTCATTGTCAACTTAAAGGCTAAAATCGGCAATAGCAAGGGTTATTCTCCCTTGCTAACCCAGAAAACCGCCCCTAGCTCACATCACCCCTGACATGGCTTGATCGGGCCTGAAAAATATATTAAGATTCTTTATCGATCGCCAGGACACACTCGCCTATATTGTCGTATAACTTCCTCTCTCCATCGACTCACCCTTAATTAGGGTTTGCTGAAAAAGTTTTTCGTGGGGGTAGGGTGTGGGGTGTAGGGTTTTACCGATTTTGAGGGGGTCAATTACCTAATTTTCAGGGAAAAAGTCCCGGAATTTTCCCCCCGATCACCCCCAGATCCGGTACTTTTTGATTGACAAAAAGTCTAAAAGTCTTACCCAACAAGGTTTTAGATTTATTCAGCAAGCTCTGATTAAATACTATAAATATAGAATCTCTATGCTTTCTTTCTTACCCACTATTCTTTTAGCTCAGTCCGCCTCGGTCTTGCCCCAGATAGAGAGGAAATTAATCACCCAATATCAGGAAGTGCGTCAGTTGCCCGGTCAACTAAATGATGTGCTGGTTTTTAATAGCAATAGTCCCGAAGTCGTAGAAAAAGAGGGAATTCTCCTCTCCACTTTCCCCGGCAAAGGAAAACGTTATCCCGTAGCCCATCTCAATCATCCCCTACAAGGACGTTTTGACGTTTTCACCCACCACATCGCCCGTCAAACCGATCCCAATCGCGACCTACACCAGGGCCTGATCGTTACTAATCCCACCTCCAAAAACCTCGTTATCCGCATCCTACAAGGAGTCAGTTACGTCACCTCCGCCGATGCCCCTTTTGTCGATTTACCCTCTCTGGTGGAAGATCCCAATGGCCGGGTTTTTTCCGGTCCCGGTTCCCGTTTAGCCAGCGATATCATGCGTCGTCGCCATGATACCCAATTTCCCACCCAGATCGTCATTCCCCCAGGCCAAAGTCGGATGCTATTCGATCTAGTTATCCCCAGAAGTAGCGCCCGCTCGACCCTCCTACGTCTCTACAGCGATGGCCCTGTCTATATGGCCAATTTAGCCCTCTACGAAGTTCCCCAAAAAGTCAAAATCGAAGATCGGGAAATAGAAACCTTTCGTCCCCCTACCCTAGAGGAATGGCGTACCCTATTAGTTAGAGGTGATTTAGCCGCTCCTCGCGATTTTCCCCCCACTCCCCCCGATCAATGGTTCCCCGGAAGAAGAAATTTTTATGGTCGCGTGGCTGGAATTTCTGTCGGTTCGGAATGGGCAACCCGCATTGTCGATCCCAAAGGGGGAATTAATCTCACCATTCCTCAACCCGGTCAAGCTTTTGCCTATCCTTTAAGTACGGTGACAGCAGCTACTTTCGGAACCAGACAAATCCAAAGCGCCCCCATGTTAGTGCGTTATCCCGATACGGCTTTCAAAGCTCACGGTAACTACGGTGTTCACTACTATCTGACTTTACCTCTATATAACAACACTAGCAAAACGCAGGTGGTGGCTTTGAGTATTCAAACCCCAATTAAAGAAGACAATTATCTCGATCGCTTGCTATTTGTTGAACCCGTCCAGGGACCGGTATTTTTCCGGGGTGCAGTGCGCGTTACCTATCGTAACGCCCAGGGACGCACCGAGGAACGTTTTTTCCATCTCGTTCAACGGGAAGGACAACAGGGAGAAGCTTTATTACAGGTGGAACTTCCCCCCGGAGCCAGACGCGACATTAATCTCGATTTTCTCTATCCCCCCGATGCCACACCTCCCCAAGTTTTGAGTGTTAAAACTTTGGATTGACACTCTCGCCGTCAAGCTACGCTGTGACGGGAGATTCTTGCTTCTACTCCTCTTAACTAGGGTCTGCTGAAAAAGTAAGGGAACACTGACAGGGGGACAAGCAAGCTGAAAAGCTTATGTAGCATGGAATACAGACACAGACTCCCAAAAAAGATAAGTCATATATAGTAAACATGACCTAGATAACGAAAATGATAAGTGAACTATATCAGAAAGTCTTAGAGAATGAACTGGGACGAGCCAGATATCTACTGTTGTTAATGATAGTTGGAACCTGACAAATATTGAAGCAAGCCAAGTTAGAGATATTAGCA
>NZ_JADBSA010000283.1:0-19607 GCF_020246945.1 Microcystis sp. M113S1
AGACTTGGGAGAAGCTCTCCTGGACTTTGAAAATGAGGCAGATTTGCTCCACTGGCTGTCCCAAAACCATGACTGAACCAAGTACATCTTTCGACAGTCCCTGGAAAGATATTGTCGAAACCTACTTACCCGAATTTTTCGGACTCTTCGTTACTCTTTATGATAAATTAACAGACAAAATGCCCAGACAACCTACTTTTCACCAAAAAATTCCGAAAGTTTCTAAAGCCATAGCCTCTTCGTTATTGCTGAATTGCTGAATACTCCCGCAGTTTTATATTTTCTTTAGAGATGGGCTGTCCTAAAACCTGCTCAGAGCGGCCAAAAGTCAGAAAATAGAAATAAAGGTGCGATTGGAGAACTTGAGCAGCGATCGCACCCGTCAGCCGCCATTGGAGAAAGATAAAGTTATGGCAGATAACTACAGAAGTCGCATTGTTACCCAAGGTACCCAACGCAGTCCCAATCGGGCCATGTTAAGAGCGGTAGGTTTTGGGGATGAGGACTTTAGCAAACCAATCATCGGCATCGCTAACGGATTTAGCACCATTACCCCCTGTAACATGGGAATTAATGATTTAGCAATGCGTGCCGAAGCAGGAACCAGATTAGCGGGGGGAATGCCGCAACTTTTCGGGACTATCACCATTAGTGACGGAATTTCCATGGGAACAGAAGGGATGAAATATTCTCTCGTTTCTAGGGAAGTAATCGCCGATTCCATTGAAACCGTCTGTAATGGTCAAAGTCTCGATGGAGTCCTCGCTATCGGGGGTTGTGACAAAAATATGCCGGGGGCAATGATTGCCATGGCCCGGATGAATATTCCCGCTATTTTCGTCTATGGTGGCACGATTAAACCGGGGCGCTACAAAGATTGCGATTTAACCGTGGTCAGTTCCTTTGAAGCCGTGGGACAGTACAGCGCTGGTAAAATCAGTGAAGAAGACCTAATCGGAATTGAACGCAACGCTTGCCCCGGTGCCGGTTCCTGTGGTGGAATGTTTACTGCTAATACCATGTCTTCCATTTTTGAAGCCATGGGCATGAGTTTACCCTACTCCTCGACCATGGCCGCCGAAGATGCGGAAAAAGCCGATAGTACTGAAGAATCGGCCAAGGTTTTGGTCGAGGCGATTAGAAAACAGATTCTACCTAGCCAAATTTTGACCCGTAAAGCCTTTGAAAACGCTATTTCGGTAATTATGGCGGTGGGAGGTTCCACTAACGCTGTCCTGCACCTTTTAGCCATTTCCCGCACCATGGGGGTAGAATTATCGATCGATGATTTTGAAACTATCCGGCAGCGTGTACCGGTTATCTGCGATCTTAAACCCTCCGGGCGTTACGTTACCGTGGATCTACATAAAGCCGGCGGTATTCCCCAAGTGATGAAAATTCTGCTGGTTAATGGTTTACTGCACGGGGATGCTCTCACCATTAGCGGTCAGACTATCGCCGAGATTTTAGCCGATATTCCCGACCAACCGCCGTCAGGCCAAGATGTTATCCGTCCTTTTAGCAATCCTGTCTATAAAGAGGGTCATTTAGCCATTTTGAAGGGAAATCTGGCCACGGAGGGGTCTGTGGCCAAAATTAGCGGCGTGAAAACTCCGGTAATCACCGGACCCGCGCGGGTGTTTGAGTCGGAAGAAACCTGTTTAGAGGCAATTTTAGCCGGAAAAATTAAAGCCGGGGATGTGGTGGTTGTCCGTTACGAGGGACCAGTAGGCGGACCGGGTATGCGGGAAATGTTGGCCCCCACTTCGGCAATTATCGGCGCCGGTTTAGGGGATTCCGTGGGATTAATTACCGATGGTCGTTTTTCCGGGGGAACCTACGGTCTGGTGGTCGGTCACGTCGCTCCAGAAGCGGCAGTGGGTGGTACAATTGCTCTAGTCGAGGAAGGGGATCAAATTACTATTGATGCTCGTCAGCGTCTCTTGAGTTTAAATGTATCTGAGGAAGAATTAGTCCGTCGTCGTAACCATTGGCAACCGCACCCCCCACGCTATAAAACGGGAATTCTCGGCAAATTCGCTAAGTTAGTCTCCTCTAGCAGTCTCGGTGCTTTAACGGATCTGAATCTGTTCTAAAAGTGTCAAAGCAACTGGCGATCAATTGCGATCGCCGTTTCTCTCACTGCTCACTTAACACTCTCACTGATAACTGATAAGACTGACGGATGCAATTGTTAGAGATTGATGACTATGACCTATCTATTTACTGTCTATCGAGCGCTCGAATGCCGTCCAGATACCTATCGGGACTGGTATGACCAAGGCAATATTTTAAGAGAAAGAATGGACTATTTTGGAGCCTTAATCAGCTACGAAAAAGCCTTAGAATATTATCCAGATGATTATTGGGCATGGTACAAAAGGGGTATGATACTAGAAGACTTGGGAATGTATGAAGAAGCCGCTCAAAGTTATGCTAACGCCGCACAGGTAAAGGATGATAACTATTGGGCTTGGTACGATCAAGGTTGTGTTTATCTACAAGAATTAAAGGACTACGAAAAAGCGATCGCTTGTTTTCAACGAGCCTTAAGTCATAGTCCGGGGGACTATTGGGCAGCCTACCGGCAAGGGGAGGCCTATCGATTGCTGAAAAATTACGAACGCGCTATTACTTCCTATGATCTGGCCCTAGGGGCGCGACCCCGGGATTATTGGGCCTGGTATCGTCGCGGCGACGCTTTCCGGGATTGGGGCAATCCCCAAGAGGCTTTATTTAATTATCGTACCGCCCTCGATATCCGACCGCAAGATTACTGGTCCTGGTATCAACAGGGTGTGATCCTACAGGAATTACAGCGTTTAACAGAAGCGATCGCCTGTTATGAAGAATCGTTAAAAATCGATCGAGATGATCGCTATGCGTGGTATAATTCCGCCTGCTGTTATGCCGCCCTCGGTCAACAACAAAAAGCGATCGACTGTTTACGGGAAGCTCTAGACATAGAACCGGATATTTGCGGCGAATTAGCGCGTAATAACTTTGTTTTCGATGGTTTAAGGCAAAATGAAACCTTTAATGACCTCTTGAGTTGCTATTCCCCCAGCTAAAATCCTTTTGACTCGATCGCCTCGATTCAGTACCTAGGGTTTGCTGAAAAGGTTTTTTGTGGGGTGTGGGGTTTTAGGCATTTTCAGGGAAAAAGTGCCTAAAATTTCCCCCCGATTGCTCCAATATCTTTAGGCTTTTTTGACGGCAAAAAAGCCTAAAGATATTAGCCAACAAGGTTTTAAGATTTATTTAGCCAGTCTGGATTAGCTACAATTGCAATGAGAGACAAATTATTGAGAATCTTATGCGAGAACTAGACAGAGACAAAACCATCGAACAACTGAACGAAATCATGGAATTTGAACTAGCGGGAGTTGTCCGTTACACCCACTATTCCCTGATGGTGACAGGGCCCCATCGCATCCCCATCGTCCAATTTTTCCAGACTCAGGCCACGGAGTCCCTCACCCACGCGCAACAAGTTGGGGAAATTCTCACCGGTTTAGAAGGTCATCCTAGCTTAAAAATTGCCCCCATCGAGGAAAGCTATGAACATAATATCAAAGCAATCTTGAGTGAGAGCCTCAATCATGAGAAAAAATCCCTTGATTTGTACAAAGCACTCCTAGAAACCGTCGAAGATGCCAGTATTTACCTGGAAGAATTCGCTCGCGGTATGATCGGACAAGAAGAATTACACAATCTGGAAATTCGCAAGATGCTGCGGGATTTTGCTTAAGCTAGGATCAAAGTTAGAGTTTATCGACTAGCTTATGAATCTCAGTTCCGCTTTACCCACTTTTATTATCACTCTCCGGGAAGGTTTCGAGGCCGCTTTAGTGGTGGGAATTGTCCTCGCTTGTTTACAAAAATCGGGTCGATCGCAACTTAACTCATGGGTGTATCGTGGTATTGGTGCAGGAGTAGTCGCTAGTGTTTTGGTCGGTATTTTGCTAGGGGGAATCCTTTTTCAAGTGGATGCCTCTCCTAGTCCATTTGTACCAATGCTCAAGGAATTACTGGCCGCCACTTTTGGACTGATTGCCGTTTTGATGTTGAGTTGGATGTTAATTTGGATGACTCAACAGGCCAAATATTTGAAATCTGAGGTAGAAAATGCGGTAAAAGCGGGTTTAAAATCGGAAAATGGGGCAGGAAAAGCGATTTTTCTGCTCGTTTTTATCGCTGTCTTGCGGGAGGGATTTGAAACAGTTCTCTTTATCCTGGCCCAATTCCAAAAAGATTGGCAGCTACAAACCTTCGGTGCGATAGCGGGGTTAAGTGTCGCGACTTTGTTGGGAATTCTCCTATTTGCAGGGGGAGTAAAAATTAATATCCGTCTCTTTTTCCAAATTATGGGGACTTTCCTACTCTTAATCGTTGCGGGATTACTCATCGGTGTTTTGAAACATATCGACGCAGGAATCAGTCTTTTAAGTCAAATTGACCCTTTTTATCAAAGTTTCTGTCCTTCTCTCCCCTCCTCCTGTCTTCTCGGTTTTCAAGTTTGGGACGGTTCCCAAATTTTGAGCGATCGCACTTTCCCCGGACTCCTCCTCAAATCCCTGTTTGGTTATCGTCAAAACCTCTATATCAGTCAAATTGTTGCTTATATCCTCTTTTTACTGCTTATCGGTGGCCTCTATTTCCAAAGCTTACGACAACGTCCTCAAACAGTGATCAGTAAACAGTAATCAGTGATCAGTAAACAGTAATCAGTAAACAGTGAAAAGATGGCAAGAAACTGCTATTTAATACTGCTCACTTAACACATACTGCTCACTTAAAACTCAAATCTGATAACTGATAACTTACCCACTGATAACTGATAACTGATAACTGATAACTGATAACTGATTATGACTACTTGGCAATGTGACGGTATCCCTAAAGATGGTAAACCTTATACGCAAGCGATTGCGGGAGGTCATGAACCCTGCGAAAATACTACTCCTGATTGTCCTATCTGTGGCCTGCCTAGGGAAGCGATGGATCCCGTAACAACGACGGTTAAAACCACGGTTGTGGTCTCCCCGGGTGCTACAACTAGAGTTGGCCAAAAATCTAACTGGTTACTTCCCTTCGCTTTGATAATTACCGCTTTAACCGCAGGTTTAGGGGGTTGGAGTCTATTGCAAATGCTGATTCCCAAACCCGGTACTCTCGAAGTCGTCCCAGAAAAAACCCCAAACAAGCAACCCAAGACAACTTTTGTGAGTAATACGGCTAAAAATCCCGATTTATTTAGCCAAGGCGAGAAAATACTGCTTAATTTCACTCCTAACAAAGAAAAAGGCGCAGCGGCCTTTAAAAAGGAAGATTGGGCAAATGCGATCGCATCTTACCAACCGGCAGCCACTCCCCAAGCAAACGACCCGGAGGGCAAAATCTATTACAATAACGCCAAAGCTAGACAAAAAGGTAATCAAAATACTATAGCCGTCGTTGTCCCCATCGCTAACGACCCCAACAGTGCCAAGGAAATTCTCCGAGGTGTGGCCAGGTATCAAGAGGAGTTTAATAATTCTAATCCGGGTAATCCTTTGGAAATAGTCATCGCTAATGATGGCGGTGGGTTACAATCAAAAGCGATAGCCGATGATTTGATTCAATCCGGTCAGGTTTTGGCAGTTATGGGCCACGGAATCGATCCTTTTAGTCAAAAAGCGATTGAAAGTTACGAAAAAGAAGGATTAGCGATTCTTTCTCCCCTGACTACCAGTGTTAGTCAAACGGGAAAATCAACCCTGAAAACTATTCCCCTTGAGGATAAGTCTCAGGAAGTTTTGGGTAGTTATCTGGAAGCGGTGGCCAAAACTTTGGCTAATTATGCTAGTAAGCAAGAGAATTCTCCGTCAGTGGTTCTTTTTTATGATTCCGATAGTCCCTATAGTCAAAAATTAAGGGATTCCTTTGCTAAAGCGATAAAAGAACCGGGAGGCAAGATAGTTAAGGAAATAGACACAACTAAAGCCAATTTTAACGCTAAAACCGCCATAGATCAGGCCAAAAAAGCCGGCGCTAGGGTGGTATTTTTGGCCCTGAGTAAAGATGGTGATCGCATAAATCAAGCCGTGGCTATTGCCCAAGAATCGTCAGGAATGCTCTTATTAGGCGGAAATGAACTTTATACACCCGATATACTTATTCAAGGAGCAGATAGCATCGACGGATTAGTTCTAGCAGTACCTTGGAGTTTCCAAGCAACGGATCCTTTTGCCAAAGATGCGCTGAAAAGTTGGCGCGGTCGCGTCAGTTGGCGTACTGCTACCGCCTACGATACCATGAAAGTATTAGGAGAAGCGATCGCTAAAAGTTCTGACCGTGCTACTGTAGTCGAAACTTTAAATCGAGGAATCACCTTGCAGGGAAGCACCACGGATTTTAACATTTTTAATCAAGTTCCCCTGGTGCGCGCTAATCGCGGCAATGAAGGGCCAAAGGGTTCTCAATATCAGTTCGATCCTATCTAAAATAGACAATGTGATGTCGAGGAGTAGAATCAAGTCTAATTGTATGAAGAATATCTTACCCATCCTAGCTTTATTAATGTCCGTGTCGGGAATTGCCGTGTCTTTGGGACGGGAGGAAGTCCGATGTCATCTCGGTTTAGAATCGGCAGCCTGTCCCCAGGAAGAACGAAACATCAGTGAAGACACCCCCCCAGATACCCCCGCAACTACCCCCGCAACTACCCCCGCAACTACCCCAGAATCTCCCCGGATAGAAGAAACTCCCGCGGAAACAACCCGTAATAGCGAAGCTTCCCCCGAAGTTTCCCCGTCTCCTGAAAGCGAAACTCCAGTGGAATTCACTCCCATCCCGGAAAATAACCCCAGTCCAGAAGTAACCCCCGAAAATCCCCCCACCCCAGAAACCAAAGCGGTGGAAAAAACTCCAGATTCAGAAAAAAGTCCCGATGTCAATCCATCTAAAGAGGGAGAAACTGAAAGTATTCCCTTAGAAGTTATTCCCCCTGAACAGTAAAATCGGACAAAATCAATTTCTTGGTTAGGATAGGCACTCAAGCAAGAGGTAGTTAGGGTTTGCTGAATAAATCTAAAAACCTTGTTGGGTAAAACTTTTAGACTTTTTCGAAATCAAAAAGTACCAGATATGGGAGTGATCAGGGGGAAAATTCAGGGACTTTTTCCCTAAAAATTAGGTAATTGACCCCCTCAAAATCGGTAAAACCCTACACCCCACACCCCACACCCTACCCCCACCAGCAAACTTTTTGCCGCAAACTCTAATTAACTTCTAACCCCGGAATGCTTAACTGTTCAGTTTTTGGCTGTGTTTCCCCCAGATAATCCCCTTGCAACATATTAATTAAACAGCCACCAAGATGATAGGCCATATTAACAGGAACCGCATTACCAATCTGTCGATATTGAGAGGTTAAATTACCGGTAAATTGCCAATCATCGGGGAAGGACTGCACTCGTGCATATTCTCTCACAGTCAAAGGACGAGTTTCTTGGGGATGGCATCTTTCTGTTTGGGTTTGTGCTGGACTACAGGTAATAGTTAAAGCTGGTTCATCCCAAGATAATCTTTTAGCATATCCTGTCCGGCCTCCGTGATTTTTGAGACTATTTTTCATATATTCTTTTTGAATATCCATCGGCAAATTCCGCCAATTTCCTCCTGCGGGAACTAAGGACATAATCGCTTTTTTTCTTTCTTTATATTCTACTCCCAGAGAAATTGGACAATTCTCTAGAGCTTTTTTCAAAGAAATAGTATAGTTTTTATATTGGGGAAAAATGGGTTTAATATTTAGGTCTTGACGGGTGGCAATAATAATTAATCTTTCTCTTTTTTGGGGAACATCGAGAAATTGAGCCGATAAAACTTGATAAGCAGCATAATAACCGATTTCCTGTAAAGCTTGCAGCATTAATTGCAGAGTTTCTCCTTTTTTATTACTTAATAATCCTCGAACATTTTCGGCCATAGCAATTTTAGGTTGTACTTCCTGTAAACAACGAGCAAACTCAAAAAATAAGCTCCCTCTCAAATCTTCTAATCCTTTCCCTAACCCAGCATAACTAAAAGGTTGGCAGGGAAAACCTCCAGCTACAATATCTATTTTGTCTCTAAAATCAGAAAATTTAATCTTTTTTATGTCTTGATTTATAACATTCCATTGCGGTCGATTAAGTCTTAAAGTATTAACACAATCTTGGTTAATTTCCACCAGTAATTGCGTTTTTAGTCCCGCATTTTCTAAACCTAAAGCCATACCACCACAGCCAGCAAATAATTCGATAACCGTGTAATTAGTTGGCTCAACAGTTTGTAAAATTCTCAATTCTCCGGGGGATTGGTTATTTTTAAGATTGGTTAATTGCTCGAGATCAAATAACCAATCAACTTGATTGATTTTCTGACCTTTGATTAATTTTTTCTTTTGCCATGTTAGTATTTCTGCGGTAGTTACACCGAGAATATTAGCGGCTTTTTGTAGATTTACCTGAGTCATAATCAATAATTAGCAACTTATCTACCTCTTTATTATACATCAAAGTAGCTAAACTTGATAAAGTTCTTTTTCGATTTTCCTGACTGTCATCTTTAACTTATTCAGGATAGTTTCATAATCTAAGTCCAACATTGACCAAAAAGCTTGCCCTGCTAATAGCTCAATATTATTCTCTTTAGCTTTGGTTTTGCTAATTGTCCAAGAATTGCCCATATCTAAAGCAGCGGCAAAAACTGAGTTAGGATGTATTTTTAATTCATTGATACTCCGATCACTCTGGCTACCAGTAAGAGTATCTTTTTTAGTTTTTAATTGAGTGTATTTGATTATTCCTTGATTAAAAACTACTAAATCCACACCTTTGATTTTAAAATTTAGAATTTTTTCTGGTACAAAAACCTGTGAACTAATAGAAGCAATTTCTTCTAAAGTATGACCTAGACTTTCGGAGATAAGATTGACATATTTATTCGATAAGTACAAGTTTTCACATTGAGCAAACTCAAAAATATTTTTAAATCCTTTCTTCTTTTTGAGAGATATATTTTTAAAATCCTGTTTTTCTTTCAGGATTTTTTCAACTACTTTAGACTGGAACTCATCCAAAGCATCATCGATTTTTTGATCGCTATTGTCTGCAATGTCTGTGTCTGTTGTTCTATTTTCTTGAAAATATTCAAAAATGAAATCATCAATTAGACGACAAATTTGATAAGTATCTACCAAGTCATGAGTAACAAAGGTAGGAATTTTGATCGAAGGTTTCTGTAAATTAATTTCTTCTAATAATTGGGTTAAATTATGGCGATAAGAGTATAAATAGTTCATTAGAGTTAGTTGCTGCGTTTGGATTGTTTACTTTTTGCTTAAAACTATTAATTTAATTGTTGCTGCTGGTCATATCAACAAATATTAATTAGACACCAGCTATAACGACATCGAGATAATAGACAATAATAAAGGCTGAACCTTGTTCAGCCTCCAGTATAACTTTTAACTCTTTCCTACTTGCGCCCCGGAACTGTATATTTAAAATTCATCGGGCCAGTATAACCAGAAATCTCCGCCAATTTCTCTAATCTTTGGGTTCCCGAATATTCTTGACCCTTAATAATCCAAGTGGGGAAACCTTTAATTCCGGCATCGCGACAAGCTTGGGGATTACCATTAACCCCTTGGGGATCGCATTCGATATAAACCCCTTCTTTTTTGAGGATTTCTCCAGCTTCCTTACCAAATAACTGTTTTTGATCGTAACAGTGGGGACACCAAAAAGCCCCGTATTCCTTCGCACCAATTGCTTTTAAATGTTTAGCCAGGGCGATTTCTGCTTTTCCCGAAACCGTGGTTACTTCCCAACCATACGGGGGTGTAGCAGCTGTCATTGGCCGGGTAATTTCTTCTTTTCCTCCTGCCACCGTGGGGGAATTTACTCCCGCATAAACCGCTAAAGTTCCCACAAAAGTAATCATTGCCACTACAACCATCGGCAGTATAATTTGTCCTAAACCTTCCCATTCGCGCCCGATAATTGTGAGAATTAATAGGGTTAAAGCGAACAAAGCCGAAGTGATGCAGTAGGGACACAATTCCTTTAATTCCGTGGCTAGAATATACATTAAATAACCACTAAATACCGCCATCGCCGTCGCCCCTGCTAACAGCAATAACCAAGTATTATTTTCTAAACTTTTGCGGAGATTTTTCTGAGTTTCCCCATTGATAAATAGAGGACTGAGGGCAAAAACCGCCATGGCCATATAGGCCAAAAAACCGAACAAACTCAAGGGCAGCCCGAAAACCGTAGCGTAGGGACTATTAAGAACACCACTACAACCAGCCCCATCACTAGCCCCGGCGGTACAGGCAGCAGCCCCTCCCGTCAGTTTGGTAATGGTTAAATAGCCGGTCAGAATCGCCCCCACGATCGAAACCCCCCCAATTAGGGGCCGGGAGTAGCGATGAATCCAAGGTACAGAACGACGACGCATAATATTATTTAGATTAAATTACAGCAGAATTCAGGAGTCCGAAGGTAAATCGAAATGTACTTTGTCGAAAGGAAAAATCCCGTAACGATATTGTGTTAATTAGGACGTTTTCAATTCCTAAAAACTTAGGATCGCTATCCCCTGAAACTATCCGCCATTCTAGCAAGGGGTTATGTGGACAGAGGCAAAGAAGGGAGAGAATTATTAATTTTTGCTTTTTGATCGTTGATCTGCCGGGCCGTTTCCACAAATTGCGACACCCGGATCGGATCCACCGGTTCAGTAATTTTGCCATGACGCTTGAGGGAACTAGCCACGATCACCCCATCAGCAGCCGGCAGTAACCGCCCGATATTGTCCAAATCAGCCCCGCTGCCGATAAAAACCGGTGTTCCCTTGGCCGCCGCCACTGCCAGTTCCAAATCCTCAAAACTAGGGGGGCTACCGGTAGCCCAACCGGAGAGAATCACCCCGTCTGCTAGTCCCCGTTCGATCGTATCTTGAACTGCCGTAGTCAGATTAGGAGTTGCCAAGGGGCGGGCGTGTTTAACCAAAACATCCGCTAAAATTTTGACCTCAGACCCCAATTCGCGCCGATAACGCAGGAGTTCGTGGGCCTGACCCTCAATAATGCCCTGATCGGTAGCCATAACCCCCGTTAGCACATTAACTCGAATAAATTGGGCCTTGACACAGGTAGCGATCGCTAAGGCACTATGGGCATCATTGCGGAGAACATTAAGACCGATCGGTAAGACCACCAGATTTTTAATGCGATCAACAATTAAAGTCATGGCACTAACCACGGCGGGATCCACCTGTTGCTTGGTAAAGGGGGCATCAAAAAAATTCTCGATAATCAAACCATCAACACCACCGGCAGCCAAGGCCGTCGCCTCCTGTTCAGCCCGCTCGATCACCGTCTTGAGACTACCACCCCAACGGGGGGAAGTGGGCAGGGGGGCGAGATGAACCACGCCAATAATCGGGTTTTTTGTCTTGAAAGTTGCAATTAAGTTCACAGCGTCTACTACTCTTAGCGTCCCCAACCAGGCGCCGCTCACCCATTTTAACAGGGTCAAGGCCTAGCCACGGGGCCACAGGGGGGAAAATATTTTAACTGCTAATGATTTTATCAAGTCCGGAATCCGTTAAAATGTCTTAACATTAGAGAAGTTTAAGATTTGGTTGATACTCGATCGCATGGGCAATAAGCCAACCATCGCTATCTCACACCTAGGCTGTGAGAAAAACCGGATCGACTCCGAGCATATGTTAGGACTGCTGGCCAAGGCTGGCTATCCCGTAGATAATGACGAGGAGTTGGCCGATTACGTTATCGTTAATACCTGTAGTTTCATTCAAGCAGCTAGAGAAGAATCCGTTCGCACCCTCGTGGAACTGGCGGAAGCTAATAAAAAAATTATTATCTCCGGCTGTATGGCCCAACATTTCCAAGATGAACTCCTGACGGAATTGCCGGAAGCCGTGGCCATTGTTGGCACGGGAGATTATCAGAAAATCGTCGAGATCGTGGAACGGGTAGAGACGGGAGAACGCGTCAAGGAAGTCAGCGCCGATCCCACTTTTATCGCTGATGAAAATCTACCCCGTTATCGCACCACTACCGAAGGAGTCGCCTATCTGCGGGTGGCCGAAGGCTGCGATTATCGCTGTGCTTTCTGTATTATTCCCCACCTGCGCGGCGATCAGCGATCGAGATCGATCGAGTCCATTGTAGCCGAAGCGCGACAATTGGCCGGCCAAGGAGTCCAAGAATTAATTCTCATTTCGCAAATAACAACCAATTATGGGTTAGACTTATATGGCGAACCCAAATTAGCGGAACTCTTGCGAGCGCTGGGAGAAGTCGATATACCTTGGATTCGCGTTCACTACGCTTACCCGACCGGGTTAACGCCAAAGGTTATCGAGGCGATCCGAGAGACCCCGAATGTTTTACCCTATCTAGACTTGCCGCTACAGCATTCCCATCCCGACATCCTGCGGGCGATGAACCGTCCCTGGCAAGGACGAGTCAACGATGGCATTATCGAGCGGATCAAGCAAGCTATCCCGAACGCGGTTTTACGAACGACTTTTATCGTCGGTTTCCCCGGAGAAACCGAGGAACATTTCAGCCATCTGCTGGAATTTGTCAAGCGTCATGAGTTCGATCACGTCGGGGTGTTTACCTTCTCCGCCGAAGAAGGTACAGCCGCTTTTGACCTGCCCAATCCAGTGCCACAGGCAATTATGGACGAACGCCGCGAACGGTTGATGTTAACTCAGCAACCAATCTCGGAGCGCAAAAATCAAGCTTATATCGGTGACACTGTCGATGTTCTCATCGAACAGGAAAACCCAGAAACAGGGGAGTTAATCGGGCGTTCCGCTCGTTTTTCCCCGGAAGTGGATGGCTTGGTTTATGTGACAGGGGAGGCGATTCTAGGTGCGATCGTACAGGTCCGAATCACTTCGGCCGATACCTACGATCTCTACGGCGAAATAGTCTAATTTTTCCATTTTTCTAATTTAATTCCCACAAAACAATCCCTATGACCACTGGTTTCAACAATTTAGGTTTATCCGATAGCCGTCTTCAACACCTAGAAACGCTTGGATTCACCACCCCCACCGAAATTCAATCCAAAGCCATCCCTCTCCTGTTAGAAGGCCATGACATGGTAGGAATGTCGCAAACGGGAACCGGCAAAACTGCCGCCTATTCCCTGCCTTTACTCGAACGCATGGACACCAAAAATCCTAACGTTCAAGCTTTAATCCTCACCCCCACCCGGGAATTAGCCCAACAGGTGGCCAGCGCCATCAAAGATTTCTCTGATGATCGTCGTCTCTTTATCCTGACAGTCTGTGGTGGTCAATCCATGGAACGTCAGATCCGCAGTCTGGAAAAAGGTGTCCAGATTGTGGTCGGGACTCCCGGCCGGGTAATCGATCTGCTCGATCGCAAAAAACTCCATCTAGAATCCCTAAACTGGGTAGTCCTCGATGAAGCGGACGAAATGCTCAGTATGGGTTTCATCGATGATGTTAAGAAAATTCTGCAAGCATCCCCCTCCACCCGTCAAACCGCCTGTTTCTCGGCAACTATGCCCCGGGAAATCCGCGATTTAATCGCTAATTTCTTGAAATCTCCCGTTTCTGTGACGGTTTCTCAACCCCAGGCCGCTCCTGCTAAAATCGAGCAGAAAATTTATCTGATCCCTCGCGGTTGGACGAAATTAAAAGTCCTGCAACCCCTGTTAGAGATCGAACCCCTAGAATCGGCGATTATTTTCGTCCGCACCAAGCAAACTGCGGCCGAATTAACCAGCAAACTGCAAGAAGCGGGGCAAACGGTGGATGAATACCACGGTAACTTAAGCCAAGTGCAACGGGAACGACTGGTGCAACGTTTCCGCGAGGGCAAAATTAAATTAGTGGTAGCCACGGATATCGCGGCCCGCGGTCTAGATGTGGAAAATCTCAGCCACGTTATTAACTATGATCTGCCGGATAATGCCGAAACCTATATTCACCGCATTGGCCGCACGGGCCGCGCCGGTAAAACGGGAACTGCTATATCCTTAGTAGAACCGATCGATCGGCGTTTGTTGCGTCAGATCGAACAGCGTTTGCGTCAACGTCTGGAATCTAGTCCCATTCCTAGTCGCACCGAAGTAGAAGCAAAACGCCTGACCAAGCTGCAAAATCAGCTAAAAGAGGCTTTATCGGGGGAACGTATGGCTTCTTTCTTGCCTTTAGTGCGGGATTTAAGTGAAGAATACGATCCCCAAGCGATCGCGGCGGCTGCCCTGCAAATGATCTACGATCAAAATTGTCCCCAGTGGATGAAAACCGATTGGGAAGTTCCCGCACCGGCGAGCAGTAAACCGGTGATTAATAAAACTCCCCGCGGTGGTGGCAATAAGTATCCTTCTAAGTCGAATAACCGTCCTTCCTTGGACAAAAAAATCGTCTTTCAAGAACGTTAATTTTTAGTTCCTGAAGAAGTAATTTTAGAGTTGATAGACCGTTTTGGTTCTATCAACTTTTTTTTGTGTATAATTCATAAAAACTACACATTGAATTCCTCCTTTTTCCCCTTAAAAAAGGGGATACCGAAGCTAGGGGGATCGATTCTCACGAGACATCGACCAGCTAATCTGAGCCTGAAGATAACCGCTATAATCTACTTATCAATAGTTAATAATTTCGATGAATCGATCGCAACTTATCCACAGGCAAAGCTGGTTAATTGAACATTTGCCGGGGTTAAGTGACCAAGATTGCCAAAAATTAAAGGATTGCGGTATCGACACCACCGCACAACTTTTGCAAAAAGTTCGTCCGCAATTGGGTAAGGAAAAATTAGCAGTAAGAATGCAAATCCAGGCTAAACATATTAATAAGTGGGTGGCAATGGCGGAATTAGCCTCGATTCCCGCCGTGGGTTGTCAATACTGCGGTTTGCTGGTTCATGCCGGTATTGCTTCCATCCCGCAATTGGCACAGACATCAATTCAGCAATTGCATCGACAGATTCTCCGCTTTCAGGTGGCTAATCTGCAAAGACGCGATTTATGTCCCGATATTGCGGTGATGTTAGCTTGGATTGAACAGTCAAAAATCTTAACCAGAGAGTTAAAATAAATGCGATTTTTCGGTATTCCTAAATAAGCCTAAATTTCTTGACAAAAATCACTACTCATGTTTTTAGTTTGAGCAGGAGAAATAGAACCAACGCTTTTAATCTCCACATAATACACTGGCTCAAAAGTGCCAGCAAAAGTCATTTTTATCCCCGATTATCAAGCTGTCATCACATAGGATTAGACCAGAAGATATTAAAAAGAATACACGGCTGTTTTGATATTTTGATAGTTATCATCTAGGTCTGATTCTAGGAGAATAATCGCAGTAATTCTTCTAGTCATCTCGCTTACTTCCTGCACTTCTGCGATAGTTAATCCCCGTCCTAATAATTTTTCCTCGCGATAACTTAGCCATTTTTTAATGACTTGATAACCCCCGATGGTATATTCCCATACCCGGGATGGTATATTTTGCCAATAGGCTCGATCATTGAGATAAATATCATAGGTTTTCGTTCCTAATAATTTTCGCATTTCTGGGCTAATTACGCTCATTTCTGCGGTTGTATATTGTCTTGCGATCGCTTTTCCTTTACCCGGCATCGTCACGCCATTTTTACCCCCATGTCCCCAACCAACGTTAATAATTAAATCTCCCTTATCTGGGTTTAAATTTACCCCATCAGTGCAGGAAATCAAGGCGATTTTTTGCAGTGCAGGAGTCGGTTTTTTTGTCACTCCTATAACGGGATTTTCTGTGTCTAAAAGAGAGGCGATCGCTTGTCCTAGTTCGGCAGATTTAATTAATAATTCTTGGCTCTTGGGAAGGGGAATTCTTGGGAAGTCTTGACGAATACCGTCGGCATTTTCCCGAAGATACAAGGGGGAGTATCCAATAGCTAATGCGTGCAGCCAAATTAAGGAAGCATTCTCGATATTTTCCTCGAGATTATTAATACCCATTTGCTTTAAGTATTGACGAGATTTTTCCGAGAGATTAGCTTTAATTTGAGAAGTATTAAAGTCACTGGAATCGAATAATTTTCCTTGAGTATTATCTTCTGTATTTACTGTCTCTGAATAGTTTTGACGTAATCGCATCGGGAAATGATAAGCATGACCTCTAATAAAGTCAAAATCTCCTAAACAGTTAGTAAAATAAAAAGGTATTCCTTCAGGGGTTGCTACTCCAGCAGGACGACTGACTAAAAAGGAATTACCTTGAAATTGATGAATAAATAATGAGGGTCTAGATTCGTTCCAAAGTGGTCTGATTTGAGTATAATAACACCACTTAACTTCGTAGGGTCTTAGCAGATAACGAAGCAGCATTTTTTGATTAAACTTTTCCTGTAATTTTAAAATTTTATCTCGTGCTTTCTTCGCATCAAATCGAGCAACATCTTTGGTCAAACCTGTATTTAATCTCTCTAAGTCTTCCCAAGAAACATTTTTATCAAAGTATTGACTTATTCTTTCAGTAAGGATAGTTTTATCGGTATCAATAAAACTATAGCCTCGATTTTCTTTGTATCCTGTAATTGGAGAATCGGCACATAAATCTGTTAACTTTGGCCATGCTAAATATTGAGAAGAAACATCGGAGGGACGGAAAGAATAACGATTAGATTGTTCTGGGTTAGAGACTTGATAAAAATCATCAAAATCTTGATTATTTAAACTATCTAAAAGTTGTGACCTTCTTTCAACTGCTTTAGCTGCATCAATATCATCTCGGAATAAAACCTTAGTTCCTTGCTGAGAATTATCTTTCAACCAAAGAGAAATCACAACTCCCTGTTTAATTCCTGCTGAGAATCCGGGTATCGAGAAAATTGTCTCACTGGTTCTACCATCGGGTGCATATTCAGAAATTTTGCGATTTCCGTGCATATTCTCGATCCAGAACTTATTGAAATTCTTTAATAGATTCTGTCTCAAGATAACAAAAGAAGGTTCACTAACCCAAGAATAGTTAGAAATATAACAAACAACTCCTTTACCGGTATTTTCAGAGATACATCTTTCTGCTAAACGAAAAAAGCGCACATAGAGTTCATCCAAATTAAACTTTTTAATCCCCCAATCGGAGATCAAACCCTGTTTATATACTTCCACTAAACCTGCTTCTTCCGTGGGACTGGTTCCAGCAAAAGCATTGTAGGGAGGATTACCGAGAATAACTAAAATCGGTTTACCGCGCTTAACTTCATCAGCTGCCTCTCGTTCCTTATTTAACTCCGGAAAATTTAATTGTAGCTGTTGAATTTTCTGTTTGCTTTCCTCGTCTGGGGGTTGCCAACCGGTTAAAGCATTAGTCAGATAAACCCCGACGCGTTCACTATCTTCTATTAAAGGTACACCCAAACTTTGCAGGAATAAACCTAATTGTAGATGAGCGACGACAAAAGGAGCGGTTAAAATCTCGAAACCGAAAATTCTTTCTATAGCTGCTTTTTTCACCAAAGCCATGGCTAAAGCCCCCGACCCATTTTCCTGTAAAGTATCGGTAATATAGCGCAAAACCTCGACTAAATAAGCACCGGTTCCACAGCAAGGATCGAGAATATAAACATCGGGATTAGCTAAACCGTCCTCGATATTTAATTCTTCTCGTAAAACTCGATCGACTCGCGCTACCATATAGCGAACAATTTCCGGAGGAGTGTACCAAACTCCCAATTCCTTGCGTAAATCGGGATCAAAAGCTTGCAGAAATGGTTCATAGAAATACTGTACCGCTTGTCCTTCATCGAATTGACGAAAAAATTCCTCTCGTCGCACTCGATTTAAAGCTGCACCGGTCCAGTTCAAGACTTCTACTAATCCCAAAGATTTTAACTTACTCGGTGCGGCGATCTGCTCAAAAAGAATCGCTAACATGGGAACATGGAGATAGTAGGCTGCTAATTTCCAATCGAAATTATCCTGGCGATCGTGGTTTTGCTTGTGCCATAATACCCAAGCGGAAAATAACCCATAAAAGAGGGTTTGCACGAGGGTAGAACGAAAAAATTTATTTCCCTGTTCCTGTTCAAATTTGATACCTAGGGCATTTTCTAAAGCTTGACGAATATTGGCCAGAGCGGGAAGATCGGAATGATGTTCTAAGCGTGCTTTTGCGTCGCGCGCATAGGAAGCGAGGAACCAAGCAACATCAGCCGGTGAGGTGATAGGAGCCGCCTGTAAAAGCACTCTCTTTAGGTATTCTAAGAGGCTATCACCCTGTTCGGCGGCAAATTTGGATGGATTTGAGGTTTTTAGCCAAAACTCGGCTTCTGACGGGGCTAAACTATAGGCTTCTAATTCTACCGGTTGACCTTGGCTATTGCGACCAATGAGCAGAAAATCGCGATAATTGGTGACTAATACTTGACCGTATTTTTGCCAGTATTTTTGTACTTGCTCGCTGGCGGCGATTTTTTTGATATCTTCTTTGGTTCCCTTAATCTCGATCGCACCTCTTTCGGGAAAAACCGCCGTAAAAGGTTCTAATTCTTGATTTTTGGGGAATTGATTGACGTTAAAGAGTCCCCCATCCGGCAATCCTGCACCCTGATTTCTGAGGTTGATAATGCAGCGGACTCGCGGTTTTAGGGTTTTACCGATTTCGTTGAGGAGAGTTTCGAGAGTGCCGTAGTAGGAGGTTTCTTTTACCGCTGCTTGGGAGGAGTGGATTTCTTGCAGGTTGCGAAAATAATTGACGAGGGGATTCATAAAAACTGTAGTCTAGATAATTAAGGTTAATATTAAAAAATTTTGTTACAAGATTGAACATTTCTGCTTTGAACGGTTAGAATCACCATTGTAATTATTTATCTCTCTTGTCTTGGAGGAAATTAAAGATGACTGATTTTCTTGATTTCGTTGTTCGTGACAGTTTGCTCAATCCTCTTACTATCACGCTTTTATCTACAGATTTAGAACAAATTGACAAAGGAACAAGATATTGCATTGATGCTCAGATTGATGACACAGATCCTCTTGGGCGTAAAGGTGCGATTTTAGCTGAGTCGGCATCGAAGGAAACTTCTCCCTTAGGAGTCCTGAACTCTAACCCCTCCCCATCTACACTCTCCTCGGAGGCCCCCACAGTTCCAGTCTCCCCTGCTGCTACGAGTCAAGTGGCGTTTTCCGCTTCCCTCAGTATTGACTCTTCTGGTTATTCCACCAGTCCAGCGTCGAGTCCTGCCTCTGTACCCACTGCCGACCCCGTCACCTCCGAGCTAAGACCGGCAGCAACTAGCACCCTTGCCCCTTATGCTCCGAATCAACTCATTGTCAAGTTTAAGAAGGGGATCGCCAGCGCCCAAGTTGCTCAGTTTCAGTCCCTCTTTGGTGCTGTCAGCACCCGGAAGATTAAACTAACGGGGGCAGAGGTTTGGAAGTTATCGGGGTCGCTCTCTGTGGAGAAGATTCTGACACAATATCGCTCCAATCCGATTTTTGAATACATTGAACCTGACTATATTCGGACGCTGGGTACAATTACCCCGAAGGCGACATTCCCCAATGACC